>NZ_JASGEX010000114.1:0-17717 GCF_047606085.1 Parafilimonas sp. | reverse complement strand
GCAATGCTGCAGAAAACTTCGGCATCATTACCAAAATAGCTATCAATCTGCTGAAGAATAATGCCAGCAAAAAAACAAGCATTAAAAAGAAAAGGCTGCTATCTGCCCTCAATGATGACTTTCTTGCCAAAACTGTCTTTAAAGAAAATTTTTAGATGCGTTTGCCCTGATGACAATCGTAGAAAATATATTCGCCTGTATCTTTATCATAATCTGTCACGTCTGATTGATTCGCCGCCTGTTTTTCCATTTGATTAAGCGACCACAATTTGCCGGGGCTCATTTCAAGCCTGGTTTTAATTTCATTCCATACCAGCCCTTTATGGCGGTTCATGTTTTTCTCAAAACGGGCAGTTAATATTTGGAGTAATTCTTCCCTTTCTGTTTGTGACAATTTCTTTTTCATGCAATTCATTTTTTGATACGCGCCAAATGGGCTGTACGGTCAGCCTTACCGGCAACGAATATAAAGCATCCGTCTTTTTCCCTGCAAGGGCATATAACATAGCCGTCACCTCGATTAATATAATTCGAATTAATGTGCGCAAGTAGCCTGCCAGTTAATACTTTTGCAGGGCATCAGTGCATCTCATCTATAAGCTTTACAATTTATCATGAGCACCGAAATACTTGCACGCATACAATTCGCATTTACCATTTCCTTTCATTATATTTATCCACCCTTAAGTATTGGCTTAGGCTTGATATTGGTTATAATGGAAGGCCTCTATATTAAAACGAAGCGGCAGGCATATAAAGACATGACGCGCTTCTGGATAAAGATATTCGCGCTGATATTCGGGCTGGGGGTTGCTACCGGCATCATCATGGAGTTTGAGTTTGGCACAAACTGGGCAACCTACTCAAAATATGTGGGCGATGTTTTTGGAAGCGCACTGGCGGCAGAAGGCATTTTTGCTTTTGCCATTGAAAGCGGTTTTTTGGGCATATTGATTTTTGGCTGGAACCGTGTAAGCGCAACCGTGCATTTTATTTCAACCATCATGGTTTTTTTTGGCTCTTTGTTCAGTGCTGTCTGGATCGTTGTGGCCAATAGCTGGCAGCAAACACCGGCAGGTTTTCATATTGTGGGCGAAGGATTGAATGCCCGTGCAGAGATAACGGATTTCTGGGCCATGGTGTTTAATCCTTCGAGTGTTGAACGTTTAACGCATGTGTGGTTTGGCGCTTTCCTTGCCGGCGCTTTTCTCGTGCTGAGCGTGAACGCCTATTACATTTTAACACAAAAACATCTTGCTATTGCCAGGCCTGCATTTAAAATTGCGCTGGCGGTAGCTACATTTTTTTCAATCGCACAATTAATTGCAGGCAGCATAAGCGCTGAAGGTGTTGCCAGAAACCAGCCTGCAAAGCTGGCGGCTATGGAAGGCCATTTTGATAGCAGCGCAATTGCGCCCATGTATTTGTTTGGATGGGTTGATAACGGGAAACAAAAGACCTATGGAGCAAGTATTCCCGGTGGTTTAAGCTTTCTGGTGCATAAAGATTTTTCAAAACCGGTAACAGGGCTTAATGGCATTAAGCCCGATGAAAGGCCCACGCAGGTGAATGCCATCTTCCAGTTTTATCATATCATGATCATTATTGGCGTTGCCTCTATCTTTCTTACTATATATGCATGCTGGCAGTGGAAGAGAGGAAAATTATTTGATAAACGCTGGCTGCTGATTGCTTTTGTGTGGAGTGTTTTGCTGCCCCAGGTAGCCAACCAGGTTGGATGGTTCACAGCAGAAATGGGCAGGCAGCCCTGGGTGGTATATGGATTATTAAAAACATCGGATGCTTTATCGGCAGCAGTGAAGTCAAACGAAATATTAACGTCGCTTATCATGTTCACCCTGGTATATGCAACTTTGTTTGTGTTGTTTTTATACCTGCTGAACAGGAAAATAAAGAAAGGGCCAGAGCCGCATGATACGCAGGAAGAGGAAGAGAATGATCATTTTGGCATTCATGAAAACCCGATGTTAACAACAACAAATAAATAAACATGTTCCTGGGCATTGATTATAATACCTGGTGGTTTCTTGTTTTTGGCGCTATCATTACGGGCTATGCTATCCTGGATGGCTTTGACCTGGGCGCCGGCGCATTGCATCTTTTCCTTAAAAAAGAAAACAGCAGGCGCATTGCCATGAATGCTATTGGCCCGGTTTGGGACGGCAATGAAGTATGGCTTGTAATTGGCGGCGGCGCTTTGTTTGCCGGTTTTCCCGTTGCTTATGCGGCTGTGTTTTCCGCCTTTTATCTGCCTGCGTTTATATTTTTAATCGGTTTGATATGGCGTGCTGTTGCTATTGAATTCAGGAGCAAGGAGCCGGGTTTAAAATGGCGCTTTACCTGGGACTTTATTTATTCATTCGCCTGCATTGTTGTTACGTTTTCATTAGGCTTAATGCTGGGCAATGTTGCACTGGGTTTGCCCCTGAATGAAAAACAGGAATTTACCGGCAATATGCTTACATTCTTTAATCCTTTTTCAATACTGGTAGCTATTACTACGCTTGCCCTGTTTGTGATGCATGGCGCTATTTTTCTGGCTATGAAAACAGAGAACCGTTTATATACCAAGCTCACCATTCTCGCCAAAAATTTTACGATATTTTTTATTATCTCTTTTGGGTTAACCACACTTTATACATTATTGTATGTGCCGCACATGAGCGACAGGATAAGAAGCAACCCTGCTTATTTTATTTTCCCGATGATTATGTTTTTGGCTATTGCCAATATTCCAAGGCAGTTAAAAAAGGCGAAATACCGGTATGCATTTATCAGTTCGTCTGTAACCATTGCCTGCCTGCTGATAGCGGTTGCCATTGAAGTATTCCCCAACCTGCTGTATGCAAGCAACAACCCGGCATACAGCATCACCATTAACAATGCCGCATCATCGCCTAAAACAATGGGCATATTATTAATGATTGCTTTGATAGGAACGCCGCTGGTGCTTATTTATACAGGCTTTGTATTCTGGACGTTTAAAGGAAAGGTTAAGTTAGACGAAACGAGCTACTGAGGTGAGGGGTGGGTAAAACAGGCAATATTTGATGATGAGACATACGCACTGATCACTCATTTGAACAATGTACCGGCATATACATTAACCTTGCAAACCATCTCTTACTTTCTTAGGTAATGACTGAACAATGAGATCATAAGCATCATCAATCATTTCTTTTATAAACGTTGATGAAATGCTGCCGTCAATCACTACCGTATTCCAGTGCTTCTTGTTCATGTGGTACCCGGGCCTGATGGCAGGATATGCTTCCCGTAATTCGATTGCTTTTTCCGGGTTGCATTTGGCATTGAATTGCAAAGGATCGGCATCCAGCGCAACCAATAAAAATATTTTTCCTTTTACCCTGAACACCAATGTCGCTTCGCCAAAAGGAAAATCTTCTGTTACGGTCTTTTTGGAAAGACAATACGCACGAAGTGTTTCAATATGCATAGCTTAATCTTGCCTGGTTTATTATCCCGGTCTTTTATTAGTGAAGATTGAAACCCTGGCAGCAAATTCATGCATCTATACGCTTAAAAATGCATCCACGCTTTCAGCGCATTGCCTCCCTTCATTAATCGCCCAAACCACGAGGGATTGGCCGCGGCGCATGTCACCCGCAGCAAACACTTTTTTATGATTGGTTTGATAGCTTTTATTGTCGGCTTTCACATTCCTTCTTTCATCTAATTCAATCTTCAAATCTTCCAGCATGCCTTTATGTTGAGGATGCACAAAACCCATTGCCAGTAAAACCAGCTGGCAGGGAATTTCCCGTTCCGTGCCTGCCACCTCTTTAAAGCCTGAAGCACGCCCATCGTCACCCAGTTGCCATTCAAGGTTGATAACTTTAAGGGCCTTTAAATTGCCTTCATCATCTTTCAAAAATTCTTTGGTGGCAATAGCCCATTCCCTGTCGCAGCCTTCTTCATGTGAAGAAGTTATTTTCAGCAGCATGGGATAGGTAGGCCATGGCATGTGATGCGTTCTTGACTTTGGCGGCTGCGGCAGCAATTCGATCTGTAAAACAGACCTGGCGCCCTGCCTTTTTGATGTGCCGATACAGTCGCTGCCGGTATCGCCGCCACCAATCACCACCACATCTTTATTGAAGGCATTGATGATTTCCGGATAGATATTACTTTCAATGTCACTGTTGGCAAACGGGTTTTTCTCCGCATTGAATTTATTCTGCTGTTTTAAAAACTCCATCGCAAAATGAACGCCTTTGGCATCGCGGCCGGGCACAGGCAAATCTCTCGGAACCGTTGAGCCGCCGGCTACAACAACTGCATCATAATTATTCAGTATTTCTTTCACCGGAACATTCACCCCCACATTGGCATTGCATTTAAATTCAATGCCTTCTTTTTCTAAAATATTCAGCCGTCTGTCAATCACCCATTTTTCCAGTTTGAAATCAGGAATGCCGTAACGTAATAAACCGCCCGGCACATCATCTCTCTCAAAAACCGTAACAGCATGACCTGCATAATTTAATTGTGCCGCAGCCGCAAGGCCCGAAGGGCCCGAACCGATGACCGCCACTCTTTTACCGCTGCGCATATTTATTTTTTTGGGCTGAACAAAGCCCTTTTCAAAAGCAATTTCAATAATATGCTTTTCAATTTCCTCAATAGTAACCGGTGGATTATTAATGCCAAGCACACAGGCGCTTTCGCAGGGTGCCGGGCAGATACGGCCTGTAAACTCCGGGAAATTATTGGTAGTGCTTAAAATGTCATAAGCTTCTTTCCAGCTTTTGCGATAAACCGCATCATTAAATTCAGGAATCACATTGCCAAGCGGGCATCCGCTATGGCTGTGGCAAAAAGGAACGCCGCAGTTCATACACCGGGCGGCCTGGTGATTCAATTCTGTTTCACTGAACCGGCCCACAAATTCATGGTACGTTTTAAGTCTTTCCTGCACCGGCACTTTTACCGGTATTTCTCTTTCAAATTCTAAAAAACCTGTTGTTTTGCCCATAAGCCCACTTTTCCTTTATAGGAGAAAAACTATTTAAAGCTGGTGATCAAAAAATTTATTTGACTACGGTTTCTGATTCAGATTCGGCTTCCGCCATGCGCTGGCTAAGCGCTTTTTTGTAATCCTTCGGAAACACTTTTACAAAGTTCTTTACCTGGTTATCAAAATCTTCCAGCATAAACCTGGCAACCGTGCTTCCCGTATTAAGGTAATGTTTATGAATAAGATCTTTTAACAGGCTTTCGTCTCTTTCATCCACAGGATCAAGGTCAATCATTTCCACATTACAGTTTTCGGCAAATTTTCCATTTACATCATACACAAATGCAATACCGCCGCTCATGCCCGCAGCAAAATTTTTACCGGTACTACCTAATATCACTGCAACGCCGCCGGTCATGTATTCACAGCCATGGTCGCCCACACCTTCCACCACCACAGAAGCGCCTGAATTTCTTACACAGAAACGTTCGCCTGCTTTACCGCGAATGAAGACTTCACCATCCGTTGCACCATAAAGCGCCACGTTGCCGATGATGATATTTTCTTCCGGAACGTAAGTGGCTTCCCGTGCAGGGTAAACGATCAGCCTGGCGCCGCTCAGGCCTTTTCCAAAATAATCGTTGGCATCGCCTTCCAGTTCAAGCGTTACGCCTTTTGTATTGAAGGCGCCAAAACTCTGGCCGGCCGTTCCCTTAAATTTAAAATGAATAGTATCTGCCGGCAAGCCTGCAGCTTTATACACCTTGGTTATTTCGTTGGAAACGATGGTGCCAGTGGTACGGTCTGTGTTCTTTATATCAAACGCTGCATATACTTTTTCCTTTTTCTGAATGGCCGGCTGTGCTTTTTCCAGCAGCTTCCAGTCGAGCACGCCCTCCAGCACATCGTCCTGGCTTTCGCTGCAATACACGGCCGCATTTAAAGGCGCCGGCGCCTTGAAGAGTATAGCTGATGCATCAATATTTTTGAACTTCCAGTGGGCAATGTTATCCCGCATTTCAAGGCAATCTGCCTGTCCTATCATTTCATTCACCGTTCTAAAACCAAGTTCCGCCATAATTTCCCTTAATTCCTGCGTAATGAATTTGAAGAAATTGATTACGTGTTCCGGGTCGCCGGTAAACATCTTGCGCAGACCTTCATCCTGTGTGGCTACACCCACCGGACAGGTATTCAGATGGCATTTACGCATCATGATACAACCTTCCACTACCAGGGCAGCCGTTGCAACGCCCCATTCCTCAGCGCCCAATAAAGCAGCGATAGCAATATCGCGGCCTGTCTTCATCTGCCCATCAGCCTGTACCACCACCCTGTCGCGCAACTTATTTTGTACCAGTGTTTGATGGGTTTCCGCCAAACCCAGCTCCCAGGGCAAACCGGTATGCCTGATAGAGCTGACCGGCGAAGCGCCTGTGCCGCCATCATGGCCGGCAATAAGCACCACATCGGCTTTGGCTTTTGTGACCCCGGTGGCAATGGTGCCCACACCAGCTTTACTCACCAGCTTTACATTTACCCTTGCCTTGCGGTTGGCATTCTTCAAATCAAATATTAACTGCGCCAGGTCTTCAATGGAATAAATGTCGTGATGCGGCGGCGGGGAAATCAAACCCACACCTGGTGTTGCGTGACGGATGCGGCCGATCCATTTATCCACTTTATGGCCGGGCAACTGCCCGCCTTCGCCGGGCTTGGCGCCCTGCGCCATCTTGATCTGCAACTCATCGGCCTCCGTTAAATAATAACTGGTAACGCCAAAGCGGGCAGAGGCAATTTGCTTGATAGCGCTGCGCATGAAATCGCCGTTGGGCAATGGCGTGTAACGCACATCATCTTCGCCGCCTTCGCCGGTATTGCTTTTGCCGCCAAGGCGGTTCATGGCAATGGCCAGTGTGGTATGCGCCTCCCACGAAATAGAGCCAAAGCTCATGGCACCTGTAGCAAAACGTCTGTAAATATTTTCCGCAGGCTCTACTTCATCAATAGAAACAGACGGCCTGTTTTTTTTGAATTTGAAAAGGCTACGCAGTGTGCAGGCCTTTTCACTTTGGTCGTTAACAGCGGCTGAATATTTTTTAAACAGGCTGTAATCATTCTTCCTTGTTGAATACTGCAGCAGGTGAATGGTGGTGGGATTGAATAAATGGAATTCTCCCCTTGCCCTCCATTGATAAACGCCGCCTACGGGCAACCTGTCGCTTAAATTCTCTTTCTTGCTGAAAGCATAAAAATGTTTAGCCAATACTTCAGTTGCAATTTCATCAAGGCCCATGCCTTCTATTCGGGAAATGGCATTGGTGAAATATTCGTCAACCACAGCTTTATTAATGCCAAGTATCTCAAAAATCTGGGCGCCCTGGTAAGATTGCAGGGTTGAAATACCCATTTTGGAGAATACTTTCAATAAACCGTCGTTAACAGCTTTTATATAATTTTTCTTAAGCTGCTCATCAGATAACTCGCTGGAGATTTTTCCGCATTCGCGCAAATCTCTTATAGATGCCAGTGCGAGGTAAGGATTAATGGCCGTGGCGCCAAAGCCAATTAAACAGGCGAAATGATGCACTTCCCACACATCGCCGGCTTCTACAATAATGCCCACATTGCCACGCAATCCTTTTTTGGTTAAATGATGGTGCACCGCAGAAGTTGCCAGCAGGGAAGGAATAGATGCATGTTCCGAATCTATGGCCCTATCCTGCAATATCAATACTTTAAAATCGTCATTTACGGCGTCTTCCGCATAACGGCATAGCCTTTTCAGGCCGGCCTCCATTGAGCCGGGGTTGCCATCGGCCCGGAAATAACACTGCAATGTTTTTGCCTGGAACATGCCGGTATCAATACTGCGTATCTGCTCCAGTTCATAATCGGTGAGCACCGGCTGTTTTAAAGAAACGCTGTGACAGGCCATCGGGTTTTCTACCAGTATATTTCCGATATTGCCTACAAATGTGCGCAACGACATAACCAGCCTTTCGCGGATGGGGTCTATTGGCGGATTGGTTACCTGTGCAAATAACTGTTTGAAATAAGAGCTTAAATGCTGCGGCTGATCGCTTAAAATAGCTAATGGAATATCGGTTCCCATTGAGCCAATAGGTTCTTTTCCATCAATCGCCATAGGCATAATGATGTTATCAAGCTCTTCGGTAGTATAACCAAATGCTTTCTGGTATTTGAAGACCTGATCGTGCTTTAACTGCGAAAAAGTGATCCTGGGCTCAGGCAGTTCTTCCAAACGTATCTTATACTTATTCAGCCAGTCACCATACGGTTGCTGCGAACAAATTTCCTGTTTCAGTTCTTCATCGCTTATAATCCGGCCTTGCTTCATATCAACCACAAACATTTTTCCCGGCTGCAATCTTCCCTTTTCAATGACCAATGATTGGTCAACCGGCAAAACGCCGGTTTCTGAGCCCATTATTACACGCCCGTCTGATGTAACGCAATAACGGGATGGCCGAAGGCCATTGCGGTCTAAAGTTGCGCCAATTATTTCTCCATTGGTAAATGATATGGAAGCGGGGCCATCCCAGGGTTCCATGAAAGCGGAATGAAATTCATAGAATGCTTTTTTGGCGGCATCCATTTTTTCATCCTGGTCCCATGCTTCGGGAATAAGCATCATCATTACATGCGGCAGCGAGCGGCCGCAAAGCGTAAGCAGCTCTATCATGTTGTCCAGGCAGGCAGAATCTGACTGGTCTCTTGATACGATGGGCAACAATAAATTCATTTCCTCCGGCGTAAAATAAGGCGAGGTAAATGACTTATTGCTGGAACGCAGCCAGTTTAAATTACCCTGCAAAGTATTGATTTCACCGTTATGTGCCATATAACGGAATGGCTGTGCCAGTTTCCATGAAGGAAAAGTATTGGTGGCAAAGCGTGAATGCACCAGCCCAAATGCGCTGACCAGTTTTGGATTGGTAAGGTCAGTAAAATAATGGCGCACCTGGCCGCTGGTAAGCTGGCCTTTATATACAATTGTTTTATGAGAAAGCGATGCTATATAAAAACCAACCTCATCGCTGCCAATAGCTTTATTGATAACATGAGAAGCGTAATTACGTAATATAAAAAGCTTTCTTTCGAATGCCTCGGGGTCATGAATATGATTGGGGCAACGAATAAAAACATGCTCAATATGCGGCTCTACGCTTAATGCACCAAAACCGATTTCCGTATCATCTACCGGAACCTTCCTGTAACCAAGCACTTTAAGGTTCAGCTCATCGGCACATTTCAGAAACAGTTTACGCGCTTCTTCATAATGCACCTGGTCTTTTGGAAAGAAAATTACGCCTACACCGTATTTGCCGTATTCCGGCAAATTAAAACCAAGCTTAGGGCATTCTTCCCTAAGGAATGCATGCGGCACCTGTATCATAATACCAGCCCCATCGCCGGTATTATTTTCACATCCGCAAGCCCCGCGATGCTCCATGTTTTCCAATACGGTAAGCGCGTCAGAAATTGTTTGGTGGCTTTTGTTACCCTTAATATCAGCAACAAACCCAATACCGCATGAGTCGCGGTCGAAAGAAGGGTCGTATAACCCGTAATTACTTGCCATAGGCATGTACTTTTACAGAATATCAGTTTAAATTATTAATAATTTTTTAGCAATAGCAGACAAGCGTGTCAAGATAAGAAAATTAATTGTTAACAGATGTTAGTTTTAGGGATAAACTTTGGTTTAAGCGGCAAAAGGCAGGAAAAATTGATGGTTTTTTATGATTAATGCCGTCCTGTTTAATTAGTTATCATTTCTTTCGCATTTTCAACAGCGGCGGCAGTTGGCTTTTCGCCGGAGAGCATCCGGGCAATTGCCTGTATGCGCTCATCTTTATTTAATTCGCGGATATTTGTATTAACCGCATCATTTTTAACCTGCTTATATACATAAAAATGGGCATCGGCTTTGCCGGCAATCTGTGGCTGGTGGGTGATGGAAATCACCTGCCTTTGCTTTGCCAGTTGCTTTAAAATTACGCCCACCTGTTTTGCTGCCTCGCCGGAAATGCCGGTATCAATTTCATCAAATATTAAAGTGGGCAGGTTTATTTTTTCTGCCACCAGCGATTTTATGCAAAGCATCAGCCTGCTTAATTCACCACCACTGGCCACCTTACGCAAGGGCTCAAAACGGTTGCTTTTGTTGGCATCAAATAAAAACTCAATTATATTTTTTCCAAAGAGGTGCAGGGCAGCATCCTTTACAGACACTTTAATTTTTGCATTGGGCATGCCCACCTGTGCCAGTAAAGTATTTACATTTTTTTCAAATGCATCCACCACTTTTTTTCTTTTGGCTGATAGTGTTTCCGCTAATGTTTCAAGCTGCTTTAATTGCCGGTTGAAGGTATTTTGAGCTGAAGTGATGGCTTCATCCATATTTAAAACCGCATCCAATTTTTGCTGCAGTTCTTTTTTAATATCAAGCAATTCATTCGTTGACTGAACGCCATGCTTTTTCTGCAGCTTATAACCAACGGCCAACCGGTCACTGATAAAACTGATGCGCTGCTCATCATAATTTACATCGCTGTTTAAACTTTCCAGTTCATTGCTTATGTCGGCCAGTTCAATCTGCGCGCTTTGCAGACGTTTAATTATTTCTTCAAGATTTGAATTGAAAGAAGCAAAAGCGCCTAATTTATTTACCAGTTGTTTTAATGTTTGAACAATGGGTTGCTCACTTTCTTTTAATTCATATACCGAAGCTTCCAAGGCTTTTTTAATTTCTTCCGCATTGCTTAATAGCTGCAATTCATTATCCAAATCTTCCAGTTCGTTTTCGCTGAAGCTGGCTTGGTGCAATTCATCAAATAAAAACCGGTTATAATCAAGCTCTTTCTGAAAATTATTTTTTGATGCCGTTAACGTTTCCAATTGCTGCTGCGTTTCCTTCCATGCATTATACAGGCCGGTATATTCAGTAAGCACCGTTTCATTTTCAGCAAGCACGTCTAATACTTCGCGCTGAAAATCACTATCGCCTAATTCAAGCGTATCAAACTGCTGATGCAGGTCAACCAGCATGGAAGCCAGTTGTTTTAACTGCTGCAGATTGGCAGGCGTATCGTTTATAAAACCTCTCGATTTTCCATTTGTAGCAATTTCACGCCGCAATACCAGTTCATCATCTTCACCAAAATCATTATCACTTAAAAATTTTAAAACATTTTTTCGTTTTTCCACGTTAAAAAGGCCTTCAACAAAACATTTTTTTTCTTTGTTTAATAAAGAGGACGAATCAGCACGCTCACCTAAAATCAGGCTTAGAGCGCCCACCAGAATACTTTTACCGGCGCCGGTTTCGCCGGTGATAATATTGAAGTGATCAGAAAAATTTATTTCGATGGAATCTATGATCGCATAGTTTTGTATAACAAGCTTTGAAAGCATGGGGCAAATTAATATAAAAAGTCAGAGACTTTGCGCATAAGGCTGCGAAGTCTCCTAACTTCGCAGAGCGCATTAGAGACCAGTTCTAATGTTGCAGGAAACGCACCAATTCGGCCATAATCTGTTTGTAAGTATTTTGATTAAGTGTGGCTATTTTTCTAATTAACAACAATTGTGCTATTACACCAATTTTTTCATATACAATAACTGAAACTTTAGGCAAATACCCATCTTTTAAATGAGTATTGTTAATGCTTATGCCTTTCGTATTTGTATTGCTTGTAAGCGGCAAATACAAGACATCGCCAAAGCTATTTGATTTCAATAATAAAACTGGCCGCACTTTAGATGCGGCAGCATTAGTAAAATAAATGTTTGCTAAATATATTTCGCCTACCATTTCGTATAGTCTTCATTATCCGGTAAGGAAGCGCTTAGATTGGCTTCAGCTAATTTCTGAAGTTCAGCTTCGCTGAAAAATTCTATTTGCTGATTTTGAACTTGCGATGCAGGCAAAATAATTATCTGAAGATCTACGCCTTTTAATTCATCAGGAATGAAAATCTGCAACTCATTTGTATTTGTACTGCTATGTATAGTAAGGCCTAACATAGTCCAAAGTTAAATAAAACCTGCTAAACAATAAGGTATTATAATAAAGGCAAAAACTGTAATTGCCGGTGATAATATTGAAGTGATCAGAAAAATTTATTTCGATGGAATCTATGATCGCATAGTTCTGTATAACAAGCTTTGAAAGCATGAGGCAAATTAATACAAAAAGTCAGAGGCTTTGACCCGATGCAGGAATATGTTATTTCGCTCGAATAAAAAATTATTGCTTGCAAAGCCCGGAGACCACAAGTGTTCGAAACCTGCATTAGCGGATCCGCGATCCGTATGATCGCCCACGTGTGTAGAAATAATTGTGCCAGGGGGATTTCCACACCGTAGGTGTGGTACGTGTAAACGTTCCGTTCCAATGGAACGGTAAAGAAACATTACGAGCAGCATTGTACACACGTTAAGCCTCTATAAGGCTTTAAGAAAATGGTTTCGAACACTTATGGTCCGGAGACTTCGCAGAGCAGCGTTTTTACAAGAAAAATTAAAGGCCTGAAATTGTCCGGGCCTTCTAATCTTTACACGATTTACTTATACATCTCTTCCCGCAATGCATGCACTCTGGCATCTTCCATATACTCATCAAAATTCATCAGACGGTCAATGGTGCCGTTAGGCGTAAGCTCTATAATGCGGTTGGCAACAGTTTGCATAAATGTATGGTCATGCGAAGTAATCAATACAATACCCGGGAAAACCTGGCAGCCTTCATTGAATGCCTGTATGCTTTCCAGGTCAAGATGATTGGTGGGCTGGTCGAGCGTAATTAAGTTAGGGTTCTGCAGCATCATGCGGCTGATCATGCAGCGCACTTTTTCGCCACCGCTTAAAACGTTTGTTTTCTTTAAAATATCATCGCCGCTAAAAAGCATTTTACCTAAAAATCCCCGCAGGAAAGGTTCATCCGCATCGGTTACATGCGGCGGCACATACTGGCGTAGCCATTCGAGGAGCGTTAAACCTTCCGTAAAAAATTCGCTGTTTTCCAATGGCAGGTAAGCTTTGGTAATGGTAGTGCCCCATTCAAACTTGCCGCCATCAGCTTTTTCGTTGCCGTTGATGATCTCAAAGAAATTGGTAACAGCCAGCGCATCTTTGCTAATGAAAGCAATTTTTTCTCCTTTGTTTACGCTGAAGCTCACTTTATTAAACAGCTTTCTGCCGTCAACGCTTTTGCTGAGGTTTTCTACATTTAAAATCTGGTTGCCTACTTCGCGTAAAGGCTGAAAAATAATGCCGGGATAACGACGGTTGCTCGGTTGTATTTCTTCAACGTTCAATTTTTCAAGGGCTTTCTTTCTCGAAGTGGCCTGTTTGCTTTTTGAGGCATTGGCAGAAAAACGGGCAATGAAGTCAAGCAAAGCTGCACGCTTTTCTTCGATCTTCTTATTCTTATCATTTATCTGGCGGCTCATTAACTGAGAGCTTTCGTACCAGAATGTATAGTTACCGGTAAATATTTTTATTTTCTGTCGGTCAACATCGGCCACGTGCGTACAAACCGCATCTAAAAAATGGCGGTCGTGGCTTACTACCAGTACAATATTTTCGTAGCCGGCTAAAAAGTTTTCCAGCCAGCCGATGGTTTCAATGTCCAGACCGTTGGTAGGCTCATCCAGTAATAATATATCGGGATTGCCAAACAGCGCCTGCGCCAGCAGTACCCGCACTTTTAAATTACCCGGAATATCCTGCATCAGGCTGTTGTGAAAATCCTCGGTAACACCAAGGCTGCTTAATAAACTGGCGGCATCACTCTCCGCTTCGTAACCGCCCATTTCTCCAAAATCCGCTTCCAGTTCTGCGGCGCGCATGCCATCTTCTTCATCAAAATCAGCTTTGGCATAAATGGTTTCCCGTTCATGCCTCAGCTTCCAGAGCCTGGCATGGCCCATTAATACCGTATTTAAAACAGTTTGTTCATCAAACTCAAACTGGTTTTGTTTTAATACGGCCATGCGCTCGCCGGGGGTAATTTCAACCACACCTTTATTAGGTTCAATTTCGCCGCTTAATATCTTTAAGAAAGTTGACTTGCCGGCGCCGTTTGCACCAATAATGCCATAACAATTTCCCCTGGTAAAGCTCAGGTTAACTTCATCGAACAAAACCCGCTTGCCATACGCCAGCGTAACATTTCTTACACTAATCATTGCTTGCCCTTATTTTTTTTGAAGGCGCAAAAGTAAAACAAGCCTGCCAATCCATCAAGCTAACCCGGCGCTTTAAATATATTGTTATTGATTTGCAGGGCATTAAATAATTTTTTTGTTGAAATTTCCTTTTGTTTTCAAAATGAATGTTTTACATTTAGGGTTGTTTTTACATTCATCTTAAAATCAATCACCATGCGCAAATCTGATCTAATTAATAACATATCAGATAAAACAGGCATCCCAAAGGTTGATGTGCTGGTAACCGTGGAAACACTGATCAAGGAAATAAAAGGGAACATTGCCAAAGGAGAAAATATCTACATCCGCGGTTTTGGGAGTTTTATTACCAAAAAAAGAGCTGCTAAAATTGGGCGCAACATTAAGAAAAATGTTGCCGTTCATATTCCGGAGCACTTCATTCCTGCATTTAAGCCTTCCAAAGAATTTGTGAATGAGGTAAAGCAAATGCCCGCTGCACAGTAAATTTGCAGCCTTAATAATTTTTCGTGCGAAAACAACAATGGATTTTAGCCTTGTCGGGCATAGCTTTATTAATGTTCCTGTATTTCTTTGGCAATACGGTGGCGCCGGATAAAAAGATTACAGCCGGCACACCCGGAAGCGCGGCGGCTGTGGACACAGCCGAGGCTTTAACTTCAGAAGATGTGATTGCCAAATATAAAGCCAGCCTTGATACCGGCCAGGTTCAGAAACTTGTGCAACTGGAAAACGCTGTTGTGCGTGGCGATGTGCGCAACCAGCAGATGCATGTTTATCACCAGTTAGCCTCTTATTGGGCAGACACACTGCACAATGAAGTGATGGGCGCTTACTATACCGGCGAAGCGGCCAAGTTGGAAAATTCTGAAAAAAACCTCACCTTTGCAGCCCATTTGCTGTTAGATGATATGATGTCTTCAACAGATGCCACGCTGCAGCGATGGCTGGCCACCCAGGCCAAAGCGTTATTTGATAAGGCACTTGTAATAAATCCCAATAATGATTCTTCAAAGATCGGCGTTGGCGTTTGTTATATGTTTGGTAATATTGCTGACAATCCTATGCAAGGCATTCTTGCCATACGGGAAATTGCAGACAAAGACCCTGATAACCTTTATGCACAAATGATGCTGGGCCTTGGCGGAATTCAAAGCGGTCAATATGATAAAGCGGCCGAACGCTTTTTAACCGTGGTAAAAAAACAACCGGGCAATATTGAAGCTATTTTAAACCTCGCCAGCATTTATGAACATTCGGGCAATAAAACAGAGGCGGCAAAATGGTATAAAAATGCTTTAAACTACATCCAGGTACCACAAGCCAGAAAAGAAATTGAGGAAAGAATAAAATCATTACAATAATTAAATTCACTAAAACAAAAATTTATTTGACATGCCTTGTGGTAAAAAAAGAAAACGTCATAAAATAGCAACGCATAAGCGTAAAAAAAGATTAAGAAAAAACCGCCATAAAAAGAAAAACAGATAAATTTGGTCACCGGCGCAATCGAATATCCTTTGCGCCGGTGCTCATTGCCCTATCCTTTGCCTTACCTTTCCTTCCTGGTGTTTCATGCTGCGTGTACATGCTTGCTGTACAGGTATTTTTGTAATTTAATTATGGCATAATAAAGAATGAATTTGTGAACAAAGAAATGATCATTAACGCCACAACCAACGGCGTTGAAATTGCCTTGCTTGAAGACAAGAAGCTGGTGGAGCTGCATCACGAACAGGCCGATGCCAGTTTTTCGGTTGGAGACCTGTACCTTGGCAAAGTAAAAAAACTCATCCCTGGTTTAAATGCGGCTTTTATTGACGTAGGCTTTGAAAAAGATGCCTTCCTGCATTATACTGACCTTAGCCCTTATGCCCGCTCGGTTTTAAAATTTACACAGCAGGCTATTCAGCAAAAAGAGAATGAGGTGCTGGATTTTTCAAAGTTCGAGGTAGAGCCGGAGATAATTAAAACCGGCAAAATAAGCGAGGTAATAAGAGGCAAACCGGAAATAATGGTACAGATATTAAAAGAGCCTATAGCCGCAAAGGGACCAAGATTAAGTTGTGAAATCTCCCTGCCGGGCCGCTTTGTGGTAATAACGCCTTTTAACGATATTGTGGCGGTTTCAAAAAAGATACACAGCTCGGAAGAAAGAAAGCGCCTTCAAAAAATTATTGATGCCATCAAGCCAAAAAATTTTGGCGTGATTGTACGTACGGCCGCAGAAGGAAAAAATACAGCCGAACTGCACGAAGACCTCTCCCAGCTTATTACAACCTGGAAAACCATTCAGCAAAACCTGAAAGCCGCCAAAGCGCCAGCCAAGATTTTAAGCGAACAGGATAAAACAACCAGCATTCTGCGCGACCTGCTTACAGAAGATTTTAACCGCATTGTTATTAACGACCGTAATGTATATAACGACACCCGTTCTTACATACAAAAAATAGCGCCCGAAAAAGCGGATATTGTAACCAACCACGTAAACGGCGTACCTGTTTTCGATCAGTTTGGCATAACCAAACAGGTGAAAGCCGCATTTGGCAAAACCGTTAATCTTCCAAGTGGCGCTTATTTGATTATTGAGCACACCGAAGCCCTGCATGTAATTGACGTGAACAGCGGTTATAAAAGTGTAAGCAATAACCAGGAAGAAAATGCGCTGGCAACCAACCTTGAAGCGGCCGAAGAAATAGCAAGGCAATTGCGCTTACGCGATATTGGCGGCATTATCGTGGTTGATTTTATTGACATGAAGCTTCCCGACAACAAGAAGAAACTGCAGGAAGCAATGGATGGTTTTATGAGGCCCGACAGGGCGAAACATGCCGTGCTGCCTATTTCAAAATTCGGGCTGATGCAGATAACCCGGCAGCGCATGCGGCCGGAGATGAGCATTAATACTTCCGAAATTTGCCCGTGCTGTAACGGTACCGGCAAAGTGGCGCCCACATTATTATTGGTGGATGAAATTGAAAACCGCCTTAATTACCTCGTAACACATCAGCACAAAAATCTTGTTATAAACGTTCATCCTTACCTGTATTCACATTTAACCAAAGGCATATTCTCTATTGCCTGGAAATGGAACCGCAAATACAAAACCCGCATTCGCGTAAAGGCCAATCCCGATTATTATTTAACGGAATTTCACTTCTTTGATGCGCAGGAAGAAGAAATAAAATTTTAAGATCATCCATTCACAATATTGAATCCCCCTATGCATCGGGGGATTTTTTTATGGAATTTATTTTGAAATATATAAAGGCACAGGTTTCATTACATCGCTTTCCATCTTTTCGGGCAACATAAATACATTGCCTTCCTTATCGCAGAAATACAAATGGGATGGTGATGGCTTCCGCCCGTCCCCATCAGCCCAAAACGCATAAAACCCCGGATCAGCATTTACCGGCCTGCGGGCATAGGTTTGATTGTATTTACTATTTTGCGTAAGCTGCTTCACTTTTTGCCAATTCCGGCCCTTATCAAAAGAT
>NZ_JASGEX010000113.1:0-27984 GCF_047606085.1 Parafilimonas sp. | reverse complement strand
GAACCCGCTACCGGTCGGTGTCTCACCGACCGGAATGCCGCGTATGAAGCGAAAATGTAAGGTCGGCAATAAGCCCGGGTGACTTGTACTTTGACTAATTAACGATTGCACATTTTTATTCCGTGAGGAGTATAAATAACGGGAAGTCAGAAGCCCGTGGCTTGCAGCTTACAGCTTGCCGCCTGCAGCTTAAAAAGAACATACGTCTTTGTCCTCCGGCTGCATTAAATGCTTTTACTGAATACCTGTTTTGAAAGAGTGCTTATATTTTCCTGGTGCAGCTTTATATCGAAAGCGCTGGCAATATTGCGCATGAAATAACGGCCTTCCGGCGTAAGCATGGCGGCTGTTTTATTAAACACCACCAGGCCATCTTCTGCAAACTAATGCGGCGGAAACCAAGGTTATACAACATCTTCAAATGCGCTTCGGTCGTATTGCTCGGGTGGCCTTCAATGCTAAACACATGCTGCGGATGAACAATGGCATTATCCAGGATATCATCCAATAAGCGCTTTAAATTCTCCGGCGAAAAAAATGTGGGGGTGCCGCCGCCAATATGTAATTCACGAATAACAGGCTTTTCCTGCATTAATTCTCTATACAATGCCCATTCTTTCTGAATGGCTGTTATGTATGGATCTTCCACCTTATGATGGGTTGTAATTTTTTTATTGCATCCACAATAGGTGCAAAGCGATTCGCAAAACGGCAAATGCAGGTAAAGGCTTATGCCATTCCTGTTATTATGTATCACAAACCGTTCCTGTACATTTTCTTTCCACTCGCATTCACTTATCCCATCGTGCCAGTAAGGTACGGTGGGATAACTTGTATAGCGCGGCACGGGCAAATTGTATTTGCGCACCAGCCGTTCATCGCATATCGCTGCCTTATTTACATTCCCCATTGCACAAAATTAGCGTGCCGGCATAGCGCAAAGAATGATGGCCAACAGGCGCCGTTCCCGGAAAAGCTGATTTAAGTCATGCTTCCGTTTGCCTTCAATCATTTTTTTAAACCTGCTGAAAAATAGCTTTGCCTGTTCTTTTTTATGAGCATACGAACCGTTAGTAAAGCTATAGCCTGTTATCATTGCGGGGAAAACTGCCCGCCGGCGCCCATTATAAGCGATGGCAAAAGTTTCTGCTGCGAAGGCTGCAAAATGGTGTATGCCATTTTAAATAAGAGCGGCCTCTGCGATTACTATGCCATCAGCCAGAACCCGGGCAGCAGCCAGCGTGTAAAAGTGCGGGAAGATAAATTCGCTTTTCTCGACGATGAAAAGATAAGCGCGTCCCTCCTTAATTACAAGGATGCGCACCAAACCTTTGTTACCTTTTATATTCCGCAAATACATTGCAGCAGTTGCTTGTGGCTGCTTGAAAATCTGCACAAGCTCCATG
The DNA here is from genome assembly GCF_047606085.1 of Parafilimonas sp. Lineage (GTDB taxonomy): Bacteria > Bacteroidota > Bacteroidia > Chitinophagales > Chitinophagaceae > Parafilimonas. The sequence goes on along the minus strand of NZ_JASGEX010000113.1, from coordinate 26,578 downwards.
CATCGGTTATCAGCAGCAAGGTAAATTTTGAAAAGAAAGAAGTGGATATTCTTTTCAATCATGAAGAAATAAGCCTGCGCAGGGTTGCCGTGCTGCTGGTAAGCATTGGCTACGAGCCTTACATCAGCCTTAACGATATGCGCAGGGCAAAACCGCGCCCTGATAAATCCAAAATATTTAAAATAGGCGTTGCCGGTTTTTGTTTTGGCAATATCATGCTGCTGAGTTTTCCTGAATATTTTGGTGTGAACGTGCAGGAAGAAAACCTGGTTTATATGTTCAGGATATTGAATGTATTGCTGAGCCTGCCTGTGTTTTTTTACAGCGCTTCGGAGTTTTACATCAGCGCATGGAAAGGTTTAAAGCACCGGTTTTTAAATATTGATGCGCCTATTGTTCTGGCCATTGCCGTTACGTTTATAAGAAGCTTATATGAAGTGGTTACCAACACCGGCGGCGGTTATTTCGACAGCATGAGCGGCATTGTGTTTTTTATGCTGGCGGGAAGAATTTTGCAGGACAAAACGTATCAGCAGCTCAGCTTTGAAAGAGATTATACTTCCTACTTCCCCATTGCCGTAACAAGAATTAAAAATAACGGGCGGCAGTCTGTTGCCCTGCCTGATATACGCCTCAATGATACCCTGCTGATACATAATGAAGAACTCATTCCCGCCGATGGCATTCTCACAAAAGGCCGGGCATTGATTGATTACAGTTTTGTAACCGGCGAAAGCATCCCCTTAGTGCGGCAAACGGGCGAAATAATATATGCCGGCGGCAGGCAGGTGGGCGGTAATATTGAGCTGCTCGTTATAAAAGAAGTGGCGCAAAGCTATCTTACCAGGTTATGGAACCGGGATGAAATGTATAACGGTACAAAGAATGCGGAAAGATCGTTTGTGCATTTGCTAAGCCGTTATTTTACCTGGATCATTCTTGCCATCGCCGCCGCTGTTGCATTATACTGGAGCTTTAATGATACTTCTAAAATATGGCCTGTTGTTACGGCAGTGCTCATCATCGCCTGCCCCTGCGCTTTGCTGCTGAGCAATACGTTTACCAATGGCAATATTCTCCGCATATTAGGCCGCAATCATTTTTACCTGCGCAATGCGCAGGCCATTGAAGAAATAGGGAAAATTGACACAGTTGTGTTTGACAAAACAGGCACACTAACAGTTAGCAGCAACCATTTGATTGAGTATGCAGGTGAAGCAATTGAAAAAGGCATGGGGAAACAGATTGCATCGCTTGCCGCTCAGTCCGGTCATCCTGTAAGCAGGGCTGTGGCTGATTATTTTGATGTGAAGGATATACTGCCGGTTACCGCATTTAATGCAGTTACGGGAAAAGGCATCAGTGGCAATGTTGCAGGCAATTCTCTTAAAATAGGCTCCAGGGAATTTGTATGTAATGACGAAGTTTCCGAAGCTGAATCTTCCACTTATATTTCGGTAAACGATAAAGTTTTAGGCCGTTTTTTCTTTAAAAATGAATACCGGCACAACCTGCCGGAACTGGTAACACAACTGAAGGGAAAGTACCGTATGGCGGTATTAAGCGGCGATAATGATGGCGAGAAAAATTATCTTAAATGGCTGTTTGGCACAAATGCCGCTATACGGTTTAAGCAGAAGCCTGAAGACAAGCTGCAGTTCATTAAACAATTGCAAAAGGATGGCCATAAGATAATGATGATAGGCGATGGCCTTAACGATGCCGGTGCCTTAAAGCAGGCTGATGCCGGCATTGCCATTACTGACAGCACCAACAATTTTACACCCGCCAGCGATGGCATAATTGAAGCGGAGAAGCTGCCTTTATTATACCGCTATATACAATTGTGCAGGCTGAATAAAAGCATTGTTATTGCAAGTTTTGCAGTATCTGTTCTTTATAATATTATCGGAATATGGTTTGCCGCGCAGGGCGTTCTTTCCCCAATGATAGCCGCCATACTAATGCCTGCAAGCAGTTTAAGCATATTGCTCTTAACCTTTGGCTGCAGCAGCATTGCAGCAAAGGTTTTAAAGTTGAAATAATTAAAAAAATGTGCTGCACTTGCTTTGCATATCTGCCCGATATTGATAAGATTAGCCGGCAACAGGTGCATGACCACAGGCGAGAAAAAATAAATTAAGGTTTATTGCTTATGCTACTTACCACTGTTCCTTTAAGTGCGTTATGCACGATGAAACCAGCCCGAAACAAAGACAGATTAGCGTTTCACAGTTTATACTATCGCTATACTGCCCTGCTTTCAGCAATATTTTTTGATGAAACGATGATTTTTAATTTGAAGTGTGCTCAATCAATTTTGTTTTGCCTGCAGATAATTTTTTATTGATATAAGCTTTCAGTTCTTCAAATGACATATTTTTAGTGTCATCACTAATCTTGTTCCTGATTTCCCGCATCATTTTTACGGCATCAAATGTTTTTTCTTTTTTAATCATTTCCATAATTGATAAGGTCTTTAGGGCTTCTGATTTCTACTATCATATAACCTAAACGTAAATTTACAGAATTATATCCTTTAATTTTGTCAAGGTTAACAATGTGCCTGAAATTCCAGCTTGATAAGACATCGACTTTATTTATTGTTGCCAAAGCAATGTGCCTGCAATCTGTTATACTGGTTTCCCCAACAACTTTTTCTTTAATGTAAGTATCAGCCAGTTTTACTGCTTCTTCTGTTAATTCAATTCTTTCAAATTTATCAGGCGGGTATTGTAATAAAAGATCTTTTACCCTTTGAGGGGCATTCAATAATTCTAAATCAAGCAAATCTGAAATAACAAAGATGATTTCATTGTTTTCAAACCTTTCAAACAACTTAATTGTATCTTCCTCAAACTCTTCGTCAAAATAGCCGCCTACAACCGAAGTATCAATATAAATGCGCTGTTTCATTGTTTTTATGTTATGTCAAAAATAGTTAAAGTAACAAATCTGAATTTTATGAGGCATTTAAATTTCCGGTCGATGTCTCACCGACCGGTAGCGGGCTCTACAGGCGGGTGTCACCACCCGCCTGCGAAAATTTGGGATGCACCCGAAGCGTATGAGGCATTTGCTGTTCATAGAAAAAAGAGTAAATTTGAAGTATGAAAGCAACAGAGAAAAAGAAATTTCCGGATGTTGTTATTGCCCCGGAACTTAATAAATATGACAATGTTGTTTTATTTCCTGAAAAGCTTGCAAAGGCAAAAGAACAACTTAAAAAAACCGGTTTACCAAAACTCCCGTGCACGAAGAACTCCCATTGATAAAGTACATCTACTTTAGGGAATATCGGCTGCAGTATTGATTTCACATCTCATAAAACACAGGCCTGCAAACCCATTGGCACGGCAAAGCCGGTCTGATGGATGTTCGCAGGATTTACGTCCGCCTTTTTTCATTCTTCGGTCAGACCGCTATCGCGGGCCGACCGGAACATTGCTGCTTACAAAAACATCCTTCCTGTTATCCAAATAAAGAAATATGCCCACCTGATTTAAATCAGTTTTTTGCCTGAACTGTGTCATAATTCTGTCACAAACAGCCGGATATTTTTGTGCTCCCAATAAAAAAATTATGAGCGTTATTTTCTTATTGCTGACTGCGAGCATCCTGGTTGCAGCTTTTTTCCTGCTGGCGTTTTTATGGAGCGTAAAAAAGGGTCAGTACGATGACCAGCAAAGCCCCCCGGTGAGAATGCTCTTCGACGATAAACCATCAAACAACAATCAATAAATATTTTTATGATTAAGCAAAAAGATACGATAGGTGGAATTACTATTCCCGGCGAGGTGCAGGAAAAGCTGGCTGTTGAACGGTTTTATTACGATAATAAAATCGTTAAGCTGTTTGCGTATGCCACTGTTTTCTGGGGAGCAATTGGTATGCTGGCCGGTTTGCTCGCTGCTATACAGTTGTATTTGCCCGGCGCTAATTTTAATATAGCCGAAACAACCTTTGGCCGGGTAAGGCCGGTGCATACAAACGCTGTGATATTCGCTTTTGTGGGCAACGGTATTTTCATGGGCGTGTATTATTCGCTGCAGCGTTTGTGCAAGGCGCGCATGTTCAGCGATAAGCTGAGCAAGCTGCATTTCTGGCTGTGGCAGTCAATCATTGTTTTAGGCGCCGTTACCCTGCTTGCCGGTTATACCACCGGCAAAGAATATGCAGAGCTTGAGTGGCCTGTTGATATACTCATTACTGTTGTGTGGGTGCTTTTCGGCATCAATATGTTTGGCACCATCTTAAAAAGAAGGGAAAGCCACCTGTATGTTGCAATATGGTTCTATATAGCCACCTGGGTTACCGTTGCCATGCTGCATATTGTAAACTCTTTCGAAATTCCTTTCTCTTCTTTTAAAAGTTATAGCTGGTATGCCGGCGTGCAGGATGCATTGGTGCAATGGTGGTATGGCCACAACGCGGTAGCATTCTTTCTTACCACACCTTATCTCGGCCTGATGTATTATTTTTTACCGAAGGCCGCCAACAGGCCGGTATATAGCTACCGTTTATCCATCATACATTTCTGGGCATTGATATTTATTTACATCTGGGCAGGGCCGCACCATCTTTTATATACGGCTTTGCCCGACTGGGCGCAAAGCCTGGGCGTTGTATTCAGTATAATGCTTTTAGCGCCAAGCTGGGGTGGTATGCTGAACGGGCTGTTCACATTAAGGGGCGCCTGGGATAAAGTAAGGGAAGACCCCGTTTTAAAATTCATGGTGGTGGCCGTAACCTGTTATGGCATGGCCACCTTTGAAGGGCCAATGCTAAGCCTGAAAAGTGTAAACGCTATCTCTCACTTTACAGACTGGACGATTGCGCACGTGCACGTGGGCGCCCTGGGCTGGAACGGCTTCTTAACATTTGGCGTATTGTATTGGATAATACCGAAAATTTTCAACACACCGCTTTACTCAAGAAAGCTAGCCAACACACATTTCTGGATTGGTACCATAGGTATCGTTTTATATGTAGTGCCTATGTACTGGGCCGGCTTTACACAGGCAACCATGTGGAAGAGCTTTACCGAAGAAGGTACGCTTACTTACCAGTTTCTCGAAACCGTTACCAATATAGAACCTATGTATGTGCTGAGAAGCATTGGAGGCACCGTTTACCTGGCGGGCGTATTTATAATGGCATATAACTTATTTAAGACGGTTAAATCAGGAAGCCTTGTGGCCGATGAAGCGGCAGAATCCGCGCCGCTTGCCAAACAGCAGGTAATTGCGCACAGCGATAAGTACTGGCACCGCTGGATTGAAAGAAGGCCGGTTCAGATGCTGGTATTTAGTTTAATTGCTGTTGCTATTGGCGGCATTCTTGAACTGGTTCCTACCTTTCTCATAAAAAGCAATGTGCCAACCATCGCATCAGTAAAGCCTTATACGCCGCTTGAATTACAGGGCAGGGATATTTATGTGGCCAACGGTTGCTATACCTGCCACTCTCAGATGATAAGGCCTTTCAGGGATGAAGTTGCCCGCTATGGCGAATACAGCAAGGCCGGTGAATTTGTGTACGATCATCCGTTTCAATGGGGCAGCAAACGTACCGGGCCCGACCTGGCAAGGGTGGGTGGAAAATATCCTGATAGCTGGCACTATAACCACATGATGGATCCGCGCATCATGAGCCCCGGCTCTATCATGCCTGCTTACGAATGGATGCTCGACAGGCAGCTTGATACTTCAACAACCGGCGCCAAAATCAGGGCCATGCAAACGCTGGGCGTGCCTTATCCTGAAGGCTATGATAAGACAGCCAACCAGGACCTGATGAAACAAGCCAATGAAATAAAGGACAATCTTAAAAAAGACAAGATAGAAACCAGCAGCACCGCAGAGATCGTGGCATTGATAGCTTACCTGCAACGGCTGGGCGTGGACATTAAGAAAACAGACGATTCAACAGCATTGCCGCCGGTGCAGTGATTTAAACATTTGTCAAACATAAAACAATGTCGTTTAGCCGGGAAAAATACTCAATATTCAACAATACAATACTCAATGTTCAATTGCAAACACCGGCAAAATAATTATTGAATATCGGGCATTCCTGCCCGTCCGGCAGGCGGGGCTTATTGAATATTTTAGAAACTAAGCTTTAAGTAAAACAAACATAAAATTCAACTATATGAGCTTCATACATTATCTCGAAAGCATAACAGGTGTTTCCATATATGCGCTTATTTCTTTCGGCATATTCTTCAGTTTTTTTATTGTGATGAGCTTGTGGGCCTGGAAGGCAGACAAAAAATTAATCAAAAAATTAAGCAATATTCCATTAGATAATAACGAGGATATAAACTGAAACCAACATGAAAAACAGGTATAGAAAATTGATGGCCTTAACGGCAACTATTCTGCCGCTGAGCCTGCTGGCGCAGCCAAAAGAGAATGAGGCCAAAAACCCGCAGGCAATAGCCCTTATGGTAATTGCAGCTATACTGGCGCTGGCCATTTATGCGGCAGCAAAACTATTGGTGCAGCAGGCAAAAATCAATCTTAAAAAAATAAAGAAAGATGCAGCCGCAAAAATTGTATCGGTGTTATTGCTGGTGTTTTTAAGCACCGCTTTATATGCGCAGGATTCGGCAACTGCCGCAACAGATGACACAACTACGGTTGCGATAGTTAAAGCAACGCCGCCTTTATCCTCTGCCAGCTTTTATGTACTGGTAAGTATAATAGCGGTAGAAATAGTTATTCTCCTCAGCATAATACTACAGGTTAAAGCTTTAATTAAAGCGAATGAAGAAGAGCCTGTTGCGGCAGGCGAAACAGCCGTTGCTGCAAAACCGGAAAAATCATTCAGCTTTAAAAAATTCTGGGAAAAATTCAACCGCTTTAAGCCTGTTCGTGAAGAAGCCGATATTGACCTGGGGCATGATTATGATGGCATTCGCGAATTAGATAACCGTTTGCCGCCCTGGTGGTTATACGGCTTTTATATTTGCATCATTTTCGCCGGCATTTATCTATGGCGGTTTCATGTGTCTCACACAGGCTTGTCTTCCGTTCAGGAATTGCAGGTGGCCATGCAGCAGGCGGAAGAACAGCGGGAAGCCTATCTGGCCAAAGCAAAGAATAATGTAGATGAAAACACCGTTGCACAATTAACAGATGCTTCAGACCTTGATGCCGGTAAAAAAGTTTTCACTACCATGTGCGCTGCCTGCCACGCGGCTGATGGCGGCGGCGGTGTGGGTCCCAACCTTACCGATAATTACTGGCTGCATGGCGGCAGTATAAAGAATATCTTCAAAACTATTACCTATGGCTGGCCTGATAAAGGCATGAAAAGCTGGAAAGATGATTATTCGCCGTTACAAATTCAGCAGATAGCCAGTTATGTAATGTCGCTGCATGGAACAAAGCCCGCAACGCCAAAAGAACCGCAGGGTGAATTATATAAAGATAACAGTGCGCCGGCAGCAGACAGCAGCGCAGTAAAAGACAGTGTGGCCAAAACAACCACCGCATTTGTGAAATAATGAAGGATGAGCACAACAGCGTTACATAATAAAAATACAAATGAAAACTTTCGTGACAGCCTTGCAACGGTTGACAAAGAGGGCCATAGAAAATGGATATATGCATGGAAGCCTAAAGGAAGATTTTATACCATACGCACATGGTTAAGCTACGTATATTTTATGATTTTCTTCGGCCTGCCATTTATAAAAATTAATGGCAGGCCCTTGTTCATGTTCAATATCCCGAAAGGAAAGTTCATTGTATTCGGTAAAATTTTCTGGCCGCAGGATTTCTTCATATTCGGTTTAGCCATGGTTACTTTCATCTTCTTCATTATTCTTTTTACGGCGGCATTCGGAAGATTGTTTTGCGGCTGGGCCTGTCCGCAAACCAATTTTATGGAGATGATGTTCCGTAAAATTGAGTTCATGGTTTTGGGCAATGCCAACCAGCAAAAAGCGTTGAAAAGCGCTCCGTGGACGGGCAGCAAAATCTTTAAGCTAAGCCTGAAGCATGTATTGTTTTTTTTATTGTCGTTTATTATCGCCAACTTCTTTCTCGCTTATATTATTGGAGCGGATGATTTAAAGAAGATCATCACCGAACCTGTAAGCGGGCATATAGCAGGCCTTTCATCCATACTTATTTTCAGCGGTATTTTTTATGGTGTATATGCATTTTTCAGGGAACAGGCCTGCACGGTTGTTTGCCCTTACGGAAGATTGCAAAGCGTGTTGCTTGATAAAAATTCAATGATCGTTGCTTATGATTATAAGCGGGGAGAACCGCGTGGCATAAAGAAGAAAAAGCAGCCTGAAATGGCGCCGTTTGAGCCGGGCGATTGTATTGATTGCTTGCAGTGCGTACGTGTGTGCCCAACCGGTATTGACATACGCAATGGTGTGCAGATGGAATGCGTGGGCTGTACGGCCTGCATTGATGCCTGCAACGATGTGATGGATAAGGTTCATAAGCCGCGCGGTTTAATACGCTATGCTTCTGAAAGCTCTATTGCAACGGGTGAGCATCTGCACTACACCACCCGCATGAAGCTATATACAGGTTTATGCCTGGCAGTGCTTACGGTTTTGAGCGTGCTGTTGTTTACAAGAAAAGATATTGACGTAACGGTTATGCGCACACCCGGCCAGTTGTACCAGGAGCGGGGGACAGACAGCGTATCGAACCTGTATAATATAAAAGTGATGAACAAAACGGATAAGGACATTCCATTAACCGTTAAAGTGGTGAATATAGATGGCACGGTGCAGGTTGTTGGCAAACCCTACATACATGTAGTGAAGGAAGGACAGGGTTCAGGATCGTTCTTTATAATGCTTCCTAAAAAAGATATTCATAACAGGAAAACAGAAATAGAGCTGGCTTTGTATGAAGGGGATAAAAAAATTCTTACAGAAACCACAAGCTTCTTAGGGCCTGTACAATAAGTAAAAAAAGACTGGCTCAGTCTCTAAGACTGAGCCAGTCTAAACTGATATTAAACCTGCTGCCATGAAAATATGTGGTACAAGGGAGTGACACAAGGAAGCTTAATAGTATTTCAACTGCCGGTTACAAAAATTAAAAAAAATAAATAGTTACTCAAATTTTATATTATGAACTGGGGACACAAATTAACTATTGTATTTATTGGTTTTGCAGGGTTAATAGGCACGATGGTATATAAATGCACACAGCAAAAATTTGATCTTGTTTCAGAAGATTATTATGTGCAGGAACTGAAATACCAGGATAAAATTGACGGTAACAAGGCAGCGTCTGAAATAAGCCCTGTAACCATATCGCAAACTGCAAATGATGTAATCATTCAAATGCCAGAGGAACTGAAAGGGCTTTCATTAAAAGGAGATGTTTGGCTGTACTGCGCATCCAAAGCCGCCGATGATGTTAAGCTGCCTTTAACCCTTGATGCCAATGGCATAATGGAAATTAACAAGAACCATATTACCGGCTCCAGCTACACCGCTAAAATTTCCTGGAGCAGCGGCAATACAAAATATTATAAAGAGCTTCCGCTTGTTGTAACAAGATGATGTGGCAATTAATCATATCAGCATTTGCGCTTGGCCTGTTCAGCAGCTTTCACTGTGTGGGCATGTGCGGCGCCATTGCATTTTCACTGCCGGTAAACCATTTGCCGCAGGCAAAAAAAATTGCCGGTATTGCTTTGTATAATCTTGGCCGCATCACTACTTACAGCATCATAGGTTTTTTATTTGGTTTAATAGGAAGACAGCTATATATAGCTGGTTTGCAGCAGTGGTTTTCCATTATTGGGGGCGTTATCATTATCCTTGCCGTATTGCAATATGTTTTCAGGAAGCCTTTATTGCATCTTCCCGGGTTTAATAAAATCCAGTTGTTGATACAAAACCTTATAGGAAGGTTTTTACGTGCGCAAAATATAAGCGAATTGTTTTTGCTGGGCATGGCAAACGGGTTATTGCCATGCGGACTGGTCTATTTCGCTGTAATGGGCGCGGTAACTACAGGTTCAGCCCTGAACGCTGTTTTATTTATGGCTTTATTTGGCCTTGGCACCCTGCCTGCTATGTTCCTGTTTGGTTATTTTGGTGTAAGCATTAACGTGGCCATGAGAAATAAAATGAAGCAAGCCGTACCGTATTTTCTTACCATTATGGGCATGCTTTTAATTTTAAGAGGCTTAGGCCTTGGCATTCCATATATAAGCCCGGTATTGCCACATCCGGTGCAGGCTGATGCTATAAGCTGTCATTAAAAAGGCTCCATTCTTTGTTATCCAAATAAAAGGCCGCTCTCATTCCTGGGAGCGGCCTCTGTTTGATATACGAAGCTGATAAATTTTAAAAGTCAGTTCAGGATAAGGAATATAATTAACCCGGTGTTTTAGCGCCGGGTAAAAAAAATAAAAAGGCTTAGCTTATGTTAATTGCAATAGTTAAGCCTTTAGGCTAAAACCAGGCTGCTCAGAAGCTTTACTCTGAGACTGCCTTAAAAGACTGGTTCAAAAGATACACTACAAAGGCACAAAAAGCAAAGCCTTGATTTGAAGCCTAATTTTTTTCGTGTCTTAAAAGCTGTTTAAAAATGATTTCCTAAAATTTTGTATTAGTATTTTTTGCCCGCAAATACAGGTGATTTACCAGGATAACTACCTAAAAATATTTTTTAAACTGCGTTTATACGCGCATCTGCGGGAGTACATTATGATGACTGATAATTTTAAGCAGCCCCTCAGAACATGACAACTATGGTGCACAACCCACCTACCGGCAACTCGCGCACGCTTCAGCTTACATATCTTCCACAATCTTCTTATAGCTTGTAACTACGCCTTTAATTAAAGAAGAGCTGAAGCCCTGGTGCTCCATTTCATTCAGGCCGGCAATAGTGCAACCTTTCGGGGTTGTTACCTTGTCAATTTCCTGTTCGGGGTGCGTATGCTGCGTGAGCAATAATTCGGCTGCGCCCTTAACGGTTTGTGCGGCAATGAGGGAGGCTGTTTTTGCATCGAAACCAATTTCAATGCCGCCCTGTATATTGGCGCGTATGTAACGCATGGCAAAAGCCGTGCCGCAGGCGCCAAGCACGGTGGCGGCATCCATTAATTTTTCTTCTATAAAAACAACCTTGCCCAACTGGCTGAACAGTTCAGCAATAAACTGCGACTGCTCATCATTTGCTCCATGGCTGCATATACAGGTTATGCTCTGGCGAATGGCAATAGCCGTATTGGGCATGGCGCGAAAAATGGTAAAATCCGTTCCCAGTATTTCCTGTATGTCTTTAATCCAAATGCCTGTTATTACGCTTACTATCTGGTGTTTAAGCGGATCCAGGTCATTCTTCAATTGTTGTAAAATATCCTTTACCTGAAAAGGCTTTACGGCAAGGATCACCCATTTTGCATAACGGACAGCATCTGCATTATTGTTGCTTACCATTACACCACGCTCTTCCAGCGGGCGCAATGTGGTAATATTTCTTTTTGTAAGAATAATATGCTGCGGTTTTGCAAACCTGCTGCTTATCAGCCCTTCTGCAATGGCAGAGCCGAGGTTGCCGCCGCCTATAATGGCAATCTTATCTTTCATACATTAAATTGTATAAGTGCTTATATAATCTGGGGCATCAGCAACTGCGCTTTGTGGCATCACGGTTGCCCTGTCCCGATTTTCGGGAGCCGCACCACTTCAGCAATATTAATGCTATTCATCTGAAGCGCTAAAATAAAAGCCGCTTCATTTTTCTGAGCGGCTCCTGCTTAAAATACTATCTCAAAAATAACAGTTCCCGGTATTTCGGCAATGTCCAGTTATCATCGTTTACCAAAGTTTCCAGTTTGTCGGCATGATAACGGATGTCATCAAAGAATTTCTCCTTTACATCACTGCAATAGGCAATTGCTTTTGTTCGGATATCCGTCATATTATTCGCGATCTTTCTATGCTCTATCAGTTCATTCACTTTCGTATATACCTCCTGCAAATGCCTGGAAATGCGCTTTAATATTTCCAGTTGGCTGGCATATAAGGATTCCGGCAAACCGGCTTCTTTTAATCCGCGTATATTTTCAATCAATACATTCTGGTATTCCACTACAGAAGGTATGATGTGATTAAGCGCCAGGTCGCCCATTACGCGGGCTTCTATCTGCACTTTCTTTATATATTTCTCCAGCTCAATTTCGTGACGGGCCTCAATCTCTTCATGGGTGTAAACTTTATTGCTTTCAAAGAGCTTTTTCGCTTTTTCGCTTACCATTGCGTCCAGTGCAAGCGGCGTAGTGGGCACATTGGGCAGCCCCCGGCGTTCTGCTTCGTGGTGCCATTCCTGGCTGTAGTTGTCGCCTTCAAACAAAATATTTTTGCTTTCTGCAATGTATTTCTGAATAACGTGCATAATGGCAATTTCTTTTTTATCGCCTTTATCCATTAATGCATCCACATCTTTCTTAAAATGCTTTAATGTTTCCGCCATGATGGTGTTCAGCGCAATCATAGCGTTGGCGCAGTTTGCAGAAGATCCTACTGCACGAAACTCAAATTTATTGCCGGTAAATGCAAAAGGCGAAGTACGGTTGCGATCGGTATTATCCAGCATCAGTTCAGGAATGCTGCGGTGAAGGTCTAATTTCAAAATAGCTTCATCCTGCTCATCAAACTTCTCGCCCACTCTTGTTTCAATATCGCTCAATACATTGCTAAGATATTCGCCAATAAATACGGAAAGAATGGCTGGGGGCGCTTCATTGGCACCAAGCCGGTGATCGTTAGGGGCAGATGCAATGGCGGCCCGCAGAATATCGGCATAATCATGCACCGCTTTAATGGTATTTACAAAAAAAGTAAGGAACATTAAATTGGTTTTCGGCGTTTTGCCGGGCGCTAATAAATTAACTCCGGTATCTGTTGCCATGCTCCAGTTATTGTGTTTTCCGCTGCCATTAATGCCGGCAAACGGCTTTTCGTGCAGCAGCACACGTAAATTATGCCTGCGTGCCACGCGGTCCATAATATCCATTAACAGCGTATTATGATCAACCGCAAGGTTTACATCCTCAAATATCGGCGCACATTCAAATTGGGAGGGGGCAACTTCGTTATGCCTCGCCCGCAGCGGAATGCCAAGCTTATAGGCTTCATTTTCAAAATCACGCATAAAAGCATATACCCTTTCCGGTATTGACCCGAAATAATGATCTTCCAGTTGCTGGCCTTTTGCCGGCGAGGCGCCAAAAACCGTTCTGCCGGTTAAAATAATATCAGGGCGGCCATTGGCGAGACCTTCATCAATTACAAAATATTCCTGTTCCCAGCCAAGCGTGGCCGTAACACGCGAAATATTTTTATCGAAGAAATTGCAAACATCAACCGCTGCTTTATTCAGGGCTTCAAGCGCTTTAAGCAAGGGTGCCTTGTAATCCAGCGATTCGCCGGTATAAGAAACAAATATGGTGGGAATGCAAAGTGTTTTGCCATGGCCAATCTCCATAATAAAAGCCGGCGATGAGGGATCCCAGGCTGTATAACCACGGGCCTCAAAGGTGGCCCTTAAACCGCCGCTTGGAAAGGATGAAGCATCCGGTTCCTGCTGAATGAGCGCCGCGCTGTCGAACTCTTCAATGGGCATACCATCGCTTTTCAGCGTAAAGAAAGAGTCATGCTTTTCTGCTGTAGTTCCGCTTAACGGCTGAAACCAGTGTGTAAAATGGGTTACGCCTTTGCTTTCCGCCCATGCGCGCATGCCCGTAGCAATTTGATTGGCAACAGAACGGTCAACTCTTTTGGCATCTTTTATACTGGCGGCAAGGCTTTTGTATGCTTCATTGCTTAAAAATTCGCGGGCTGTTTTCAGGGTAAAAACATTTTCGCCGAATATGGCGCTTATTTTAGCTGGGGTATCTACTGAAAACCGGTCAGTATCCCCGGTGAGTTTATTCACGGCATCAAATCGTAAGGACATACTATGATTTTTGAGTTTGCGACAAAGCAAGCAAAAAATTTGTTATGAAGGATGGTTAATGCATACATTATGTTTTTATTACAAACGTGGTTTCATTCGTACAAGTTTGATTTTTCAATGGTCTCATGCCTGCCTGTCCGGCAGACAGGGAACGCCCTGATGTACATTCCCCTGTGTGAAAAAAACATTTTGCATGGACGTTTCATTCAATAAAAACCCCGCCAAAGGCGGGGCGCTGATTTATTTTATAATTTAAACCGTTTACTGATGGTTTTATTTCTTTAAACTTTCTTCAGCCGTTTTTACAGTTTTAACAATGCGTGCGGCTACCTTATATGGATCTGCTGAAGAATTAGGGCGGCGATCTTCCAGATAACCTTTCCAGCCTCTTGCAGGAACCATTACAGGAATGCGGATAGAGGCGCCACGGTCAGAAACGCCATAGCTGAAATCGTTAATGCTGGCTGTTTCGTGTTTGCCGGTTAAGCGCAAATGATTGTCTGCGCCATATACTGCAATATGTTCTTTAATGAAAGGGCGGAACCCTTCGCAAATAGTATCGAATATTTCTTTGCTGCCCGCATTTCTTAACGTGCCGTTAGAAAAATTGGCGTGCATGCCGGAACCATTCCAGTCTAATGCGCCGAGCGGTTTACAATGCCAGTTAACAGCAACCCCGTATTTCTCGCCGATTCTTTCCAACAGGTACCGTGCAATCCAGATTTGGTCGCCGGCTTCTTTGGCGCCTTTGGCAAAAATCTGGAATTCCCATTGGCCGGCAGCCACTTCTGCATTTATACCTTCCACATTTAAACCTGCTTCAAGACATGCATCCAAATGTTCTTCAACAATGTCGCGGCCAAATGCATTCTGGGCGCCTACAGAACAGTAGTAAGGGCCTTGCGGGCCGGGAAAACCGGCTGCGGGGAAGCCAAGCGGTTTATTGGTTTCAGGATTCCACAGGAAATATTCCTGTTCGAAGCCAAACCAGAAATCATTATCATCGTCTTCTATAGTAGCGCGGCCATTGGATTCATGGGGAGTGCCATCTGCGTTAAGCACTTCACACATAACCAGGTAAGCGTCTTTTCTTTGCGGATCTTTCACCACGAAAACAGGTTTTAATAAACAGTCAGAGGAACCGCCCGGAGCCTGTTCGGTAGAAGAACCATCGAAACTCCATGCGGGTAAATCTTCCAGTTTACCACTAAAATCTTTTTCAATTTTCGTTTTGCTGCGTAGGCTTTGGGTAGGCTTGTAACCATCAAGCCAAATGTACTCGAGTTTTGTTGATGCCATAAGTAGTAAATTTTCTGCAAAAGAAAAGAAATAAAATAAAAAAATATTTATTTCTTTAAAATTTATGAAAAAACTCCTAAAAAGCAAATATTTAATTTATAAAAATATATATTGTAAAGCAATGTCATTAACTTAAGGCAGACACATCTTCTAAATATTTACTAATTATTTTGCGGAGATTTACAACTGAGCATTGATTATTGTGTATTGAATATTGAGTTTTCTTAAGTTAATGACATTGTATTGTAAGGCTTAATTATTATAATCCAAAAACACCGGCATTGATTGATTGCAAAGCCGTTTTCTTAAATCCAGATGCTATAAGCAGGGAAATATTGTGGGGGCTGCCTCCATAGCTTACCATCCTTACAGGCACCTCGCTCAGCGAGTTAAATAATTTTTTTAATATATTCCGGGATTCCGCTATTTCATTGCCTACAATCGAGATAATAGTTTGTTCAGTATCGGTTTCAACCGTTCCTAATGGTTCCAGTTCCTTTATTATATGCTGAAGATTGGTTGAGTCGTCAATTGTAACGGAAACCGCTACTTCCGACGTTGTAATCATATCAATAGGTGTTTTATATTTTTCAAACACTTCAAAAACCCTCCTCAGGAAACCATAAGCCAGCAACATACGGCTGCTTTTGATTTTGATAGCAATAATACCGTCTTTGGCTGCAACTGCTTTTACGCCAACGCTTAGCGCTGCTTCATCAATAGTAGTACCGGCAGCCTCCGGTTCCATGGTGTTGAGCAATTTAACGGGTATATTGTAAGAACGGGCAGGCCAGATGCAGGCAGGGTGTAAAATTTTAGCGCCGAAATAAGCCAACTCAGCGGCTTCATCAAAACTAAGGTGCTCAACAGCCACAGTTTTATCTACAATGCGCGGATCGTTATTATGCAAACCGCTGATGTCAGTCCATATTTCGCAAACTTCTGCGTTTAAGGCTGCGGCAATAAGCGATGCTGTATAATCGCTGCCGCCCCGTTTCAGGTTATCTACCTCGCCCCTTGCGTTGCGGCAGATATACCCTTGCGTTACAAACAGTTTTGTATCGGGATAATGCTGCAACAACTGGCTGAGCTTTACTTTGATGCTGCCAATTTGCGGCTCACCCTGCGCATCTATGCTCATAAATTCAAGTGCGGGAAGCAATACATGATCTACATTTATTTCTTCCAGGAAAACACTGAATAATTTTGTGCTGAGCAATTCGCCCTGTGCAAGGATATCTTTGTTTAAAGCTTCGCTGAACGATATTTTAAGTATGATATTCAGAAATTCAAAGTGCTCTGATACAATGGCATTAGCTTTATTCCTTCCCTCTTCCGTAGAAACCAGTGTATCAACAAACTTTCGGTAATACACTTCCAGTTCTTCAATTTTTTTAGCTGCTTCACCGCGGTAACCCTCTCCAATGGCGTTGCTGATGTTTACCAAAGCATTCGTTGTTCCGCTCAAAGCGCTCAATACAACTATTTTGGGTTTGTCATCAGCCGTAATTAGCTGAAGCACCTGGTTCATACGTTGGGGCGTGCCTACGCTGGTACCGCCGAATTTCATAATTTTCATAAAACTTCTTTGAACCTGATGGCAAGGCTCTTTTTTATAATTGTTGATTTTAAAAAGTGTGCAAAATTAATGGGTAATCTGTTTACAGAAGCTTGTTTTTCAATTGTTCGTAGCCCTCATCTATAAGAAGGTTTTTCCCGTCGGCGGCAGTAGTGGCAAGTATATCGCAGCGATTGTTGTAAACATTGTCGGCATGGCCCTTTACCCAAACGAATTTTATGGAATGTTTTTTGGCAAGATGATAGTACTCCATCCAGAGGTCTTTATTTTTTTTGCCGCCTTTAAAGTCAGTCCTAACCCAACCATCAAGCCATTTTTTCTCAACGGAGTTTAAAACATACTGGCTGTCAGTATAAACAACAATATTCAAACCTTCTTTGGTTAGTGCTTTTAAAGCAATAATAACAGCCATTAATTCCATACGGTTATTGGTGGTAAGCCGGTAGCCTGCTGATAGCTCTTTTTGTTTATTGCCCCACATTAAAATGGCACCGTAGCCGCCAGGGCCGGGGTTGCCGCGGGCTGCGCCATCCGTATAAATGATCAATTGTTTTTCGGGCATGCTCAAATTGTGTATTCTCCTTTAAGGTAAGTAACGGCCTGGCCGTCCATTAACACGCGCTCTCCTTTCAGCTCACATACAAGAAAACCTTTTCGCTTTGAAAGCTGGATGGCGGTTAATGTTGTTTTGCCTGATTCTTTAGCCCAATAGGGAACCATAATCGTATGTGCAGAACCGGTTACCGGGTCTTCATTAATACCGCTTTGGGGATAAAAGCACCGCGATACAAAATCTGCATTGTCGCCTTTGGCTGTTGTAACAACGCCCCTGGCTTTCACTCTGGCAAGGCTGGCAAAGTCAGGCTCAAGGTTTTCTATGCTGCGTTGATCCGGCATTACAACCATGTAATCAAAAGAAGTTTTAAAAACAGGCGCATGATCAATTTTCAAGCCTTCAAATAAGCCTTCCGGAATTTCAGAAACCGTTTCCGGTTGGTTGACCGGGAAATCAAGAGTATAGGTGTTCTTATCTTTATGAATCACTTTCAACAAACCACTTAAGCTATTAAAGTGTATTTCCGGTTTTGAATAACCGAGTTCGGTATAAAATATATGAGCGCTTGCCAGCGTGGCATGGCCGCAAAGCGCTACTTCGGTTGAAGGCGTAAACCACCGGATGCGGAAATGATCACCTTCCTGCACGATAAATGCCGTTTCTGAAAGATTGTTCTCGGCGGCAAGGCTCTGCATGGTTGTTTCAGGCAGCCATTCCTGCAACGGGCAAATGGCCGCAGGATTGCCACCAAACAACTTATTGGTAAAAGCATCGGCAATATATATAGGCAGTTTCATCTGTTTATTTTTTTTATAGGCCAAATGAAACGCCCCCTCTGTGTGTCAAAATTTTGAATGGCGTTTCATGAAATGTTAAGTTAAACATAAAAGCAAAAAAGTAAGCAGCTTTGCAAATAGCAAAAATGTTTTACCCTCGCAAAATCATTACAAGGTTTTTTGCTCTTTGGCAAAATTGCACTCTAAATAACAGAAATCAAAATGCGGCTTGAAGGAAAATCATATCAGTAAAAAAATAAAAAAATTTTTTTAAGCTGATTAAACCTTAAGAAAAGTGCAAGGTCTATTTGTAAATACACGCAGTAATTAACTCACAATATTTAAGATTTGCAGCAGGGTTAAATCAGGGTGGCCAGCGGGATGCGGTCACCCTTCTTTTTTCCCGTAAATGAGCAAGTGAAAAAATCAAGCGCAAACAGCCCTAAAATCCATACGTTGAAGTACCTTACTATAAAATGAGCAGTTTTCTGTCAAAAATTGCCTACCTGCCTTCCTATTATTTTGATAATCAAACCGGTACACAACCTGTAAAAAACCTTTTGTAAGTACCCGTTAAGTTTACTACCTTGTACTGTTAATCTAAAACTTGCTATATGAATTACGAGTATTCCCAAACCGATTTTTCCCGCGGCATTCTAAGCGGTTTGTTTGCAGGCCTTATTGCTTGTGTAGCCAACAGTGTATTCGTGCTTATTTACAGGAGCATAACACAGTTTTATGAATTTAATGGCCTGGATGTTACCGTGATTGTTTTTGGTTCTATCTCTCAGCTCATTCTTTGCGGCTGGATGTTTTACCTGTTTGTGCACAATATGAAAAAAGGGATTATTTTTTATATAATGGCGGTGGTGCTTGTTACCGTGGTTATTTTCTTTTTAGGCATTATGGCCCGGCAATCTATAATGGGCAGCGCACCGGCCGATTTTAAGTTTATGGTAGTGGGCACCCAGGTTATAATCGGGGGGCTTGCTGCTTTTCTTATACCATATCTTTTTAGCCATGATAAGCTGATAAGTTAGGTTTTTTCGTTATTAAAAGTTAAGGGCCACGAACACAAATAGTTAATCATAATTCAACGTGTATTCGTGGCTATTTTATTTTAAAGAAGTTATTTAATCAACGCGGTACGCAACTATGCTGTTGCGCCAGAAAGTAGGCACATATACGATCTTGTTCTGGGCATCGTAGCCAATATCTGCGGTATTCTTTTTTTCAGCCTTTGTATCAAGCAATAATTCTTTACTGCCGGGGCTAACATACCATACAGAACCTGCCCATGCAGAAACAAGAAAGTTATCGCCGTCAATATTTTCGATGCCATCGGTGCCGCCTTCCATGCCATCGGCAAGCAGGGTTAATGTTTTATCATCATTCACTTTATAGGCGCCGCCATTGTCAACAATATAAAGCGTTTTATCATGCATGAATACACCATTCGGCCCTTTGAGGTTATCAAGGTAAACGCTGGCCTTATCGTTTTCAACCCTGAATATTTTTTTGTTCTTTGAATCAGATACCCATATCACGCCATCATCACCAACGGAAATATCATTCAATCCTTCAGCGCCATCAACTTTTATAATTGTTTCCACAGCGCCTTTGTTCACATCAATTACAACGATGTTGGAAAGATCGGCAACATATAATTTGCCATTGTGCAGGCCAAGGCCTTTTGGCGCATTGAGGCCGGTTATCCAGTCAACGGCAATTATTTTTCCATCAAGCCCAACTTTTCCCACAGCGCCTTTGCCGTCTGCGCCCCAGGGATCCGTTCCGTCAATATTAGATACATACAGCACTTTATTTTCTGTATCCGGCAAAACAGATTCAGGCACTTTTAACACAGAATCGGTTTCCCAGAGTTTTGTGAGTTTGTGCTGTGCATAAGTTGTATTGAACAGGCAGGCAATAAAGAACAGCAGTGTGCAGCAGGTTTTCATAATAGCATTTTTTATAATTAAAAATAAGATAGTTGATACATAACAAAGCAATTATTAAGCCTGATATTTATCCGCAACATCATCAACCAGTTTTGCAAAGGCCGTTGCGAAATTTTGTATAGCATCATTTGTGGCTTTGTCCGTTATGTTTCCATGTGCATCCACCTTTCCTTTTATGCCATGAACAAGCAGGGTTGTTTCACCGGTAAAGATTGTTTCTATTGTTTGCATGATCAGTTTAAGTTCTTCATGCCCTTTCAGGCCCGATGCGGAAGCTGTAATTAACCCAACCGGTTTTTTAGAAAAGACTGTTGTGGAAACACACCATTCAATTGCATTTTTTAAACCTGCTGGTATGCTGAAAACATATTCAGGCGTACAAATAATTACGCCATCGGCCTGTTGAATTGCGTTGCGTAAATCAACAATTATTTGCGGTGTGTTTTCAATAGATAAAGCAGGATCGAAATGCGGCAACGTTGATAAACCTTCAAAAATATTTATGGTAAATACATCGCTTGTAAGCGCCGCTATTTTCTGAACAAGCTTTACGTTTGATGAATTTTTACCGGCGCTGCCAATAATAGCGAAGATGTTTTTCTTTGATTGCATTGTACTGAAATTATTACAGCCGCTTTATTTTAAAGATGTAGATAAGCGGCGTAAACGCACCATCGCTTTCCGGCGCATCATAAATTTTGTTTACCACATTCATGCCTTTCACCACTTTGCCAAATGCCGCATAGCCTTGCCCGTCTGCATTATTCGCGCCGCCATAATCAAAGCCGGGCTGATCGCCCACACAAATAAAAAATTCTGTAGTGGCGGTTCCCGGTTCAAGCCTTGCCATAGATATAACGCCGTTCTTATGCAAAATTTTTGTTTGCGCTGTTGTTTCATGTTTAACGCCCGGCAAGCCTGCCGAAAGCTTGTAGTTCGTTTGCCACAAACCACCCTGTATCAATTCTGATTTAGGTGCATTGGTTGGTTGCTCATCATCCCTTAACACGCGGTAAAAAGCAGCATTGGTATAGTAACCTGAATCTACATAACGCAGAAAAGCGCTTACCGTTTCCGGCGCCTGTTCAGGATAAAGTTCCACTTCTATATTGCCATATTTTGTATTAATTTCAACATGCGGGTTCTTATGTTTTTTCATGTTGCATGCAGCCGTCAGCATAACCAATACAACCAGCAGCTTACCAGCATTCACCATAGCGTATATATTGTTTCGTTTGGCAGCGAAGTTCTTAAAAATATGTATGCATCAAAACAGGTAAAGAAATTGTCAAACTTATATGGGCATTGCTTCAAAACTATATCCCCTCGCAGACCAGGTATATGATTATTTTACCATCAAAAGAAAATGCTCGGTTGCATTGCCGCAAGACCTGTTTGATGATAAGCTTTTTTCAGTTGATGAATTCTTCAATTTTGTTCAGCCTTTCTTCAATCAGCCTGAACTTTTTTATACCATGCTTGCTGCGCCGCAACAGGAAGATATTGTTGAAATCCATGCTGAAAATAATGAAACGCTTTTTGCTTATCCATCGCCCGCTGCAACAACCTGGCAGGAAAATAATACGGCTTATTTCAAATTGTTTTCAAGCAGTAAACCCAATAATACGCTGTTGTTATTTGCGCCGGGATGGGCCAGGCAAAACCTTGATATCGAATCTAAAATATGCAGGCAGTTTTTAAACAATGGCATTGATAGCTGCCTTTTAATAAAACCCTTTCACCAGCAAAGAACGCCTGCTAATCTTTACTCGGGTGAATTGTTTATAAGCCCGCATATTTTTTTAACGATTATGAACTTCCGGCAGTTTGTTGCCGAGATAAGGTTTTTGATCAATCACTTCAGGAAGCAATATCAGCATATCGGCATCATCGGCATGAGCAGCGGCGGTTTCCAGGCAGGGCTTGCCATTGACGTGGAGCCGGTTGATTTTTATTTTCC
The DNA here is from genome assembly GCF_047606085.1 of Parafilimonas sp. GTDB lineage: Bacteria > Bacteroidota > Bacteroidia > Chitinophagales > Chitinophagaceae > Parafilimonas. The sequence continues at coordinate 4,483 of NZ_JASGEX010000113.1, read as the reverse complement.
CATTATAACGGGCGCCAGGCTTGGAACACTTACGTGGCAAAGTATTTTTACAAAATATATTAAGCAATCATTTATCGAAAGCGGTATTGATGAGGACCAGTTAAATAAGGCATGGGCTGTAACAGACCAATATTATCTCGGCCATAACTGCAAGGCAAAATATATAAAGCAGTTCATTAGTTTATATGATAAAGCGGTTGCAACAGAATGCCAGTATTTATTAAATGATATTTATGGCAATCCTGATAAGGTTGAATTGAAATGTGCACACAACAGCATTATATTTTATTTCGACAGGATAATAAAAGAAATAGTGGAAGCGGTGAAGAAAAGAGGCTGAGTGTTTATGTTCTGCATCTTCGGGATGCAGGACACGCTAAATAATTCATTCAGTTTTCTTCAGCATATCTGCTAATTTTATTGCCTCTTCTAACGTTCAATCAAGCTATATGGAAAAAAACATTCATGAAAATTCAACAAACCATGCTGCAAAAAAAAGAACCCTGAGCCGCCGCGATTTTGTTTCTGTTACAGCCACTGCTGCAACAGCTTTCACCATTGTGCCACGGCATGTTTTAGGCAAAGGCTATATTGCCCCGAGCGATAAAATAACACTTGCTTACATTGGTATCGGCACACAAGGCATAAGAGAATTATTACCCTTGCTGGAAGTACCGCAGATACAGGTTACAGCCGTATGCGACCCTAACCGTTACGCAGTTGGCTATCGCGACTGGGGTACAACTTACCTGAAAGATGCCATCAGGAAAACATTAAAAAATGACAATTGGGAACCCCGTGGCGATAACACTATTCCCGGTGGAAGGGAGAATGGTAAATCAATTGTTGACGGTTATTATGCCAACGTGCACAACGAATGGAAATACAATGCCTGCACGGCGTATGAAGATGCACGTGAATTACTCGATAAAGAAAAAGACCTTGACGCCGTTAAGATAATGACGCCCGACCATTTGCATGGCGTGCTGGCAATGGCCGCCATAAAACGCGGCAAGCATGTGCTGATGCATAAACCAATTTCTAACCGGTTAACTGAAGGAAAGAAAGTAATTGAAATGGCACGCAACAGTAATGTGATCACGCATTTCATACCCTGGGATTCCAATGGCGCAATGGATACGGTGATGGCATGGATAAATGCAGGCGCTATCGGCACGCTAACTGAAGTGCATAACTGGACTAACCGCCCTGTATGGCCGCAATATCCTGACCTGCCAAAAGATAAGCCGCCAATACCGGATGGTTTTAACTGGGACTTATGGCTTGGTCCCGAAGCTATGCGGGATTACAGCCCTGATTATACGCACATGGTATTTCGCGGCTGGTACGATTTCGGCGGCGGCTCCATGGCCGATATGGGGCATTATAGTTTATGGACAGTGTTTAATGCATTGAAGCTAACATCGCCAACAACTGTTATCCCGTGCCGCAGCCATGTGTGTGCGTTCAATGGCGCGGTTCCGTATCGCATCAATAATGATTTTTCTTTCCCCATGGCGAGCATGGTGCGCTTTAAATATCCCGCCAATGGCAACCGCCCGCCTGTTGATCTTTGCTGGTATGATGGTGGCATGCAGCCGCCTATTCCGGAAGCGTTGTTCAGCCAGAATAAAGAGCTGCCGCAGGAAGGCATGATATTCGTTGGCACAGAAGGAAAAATACTGGCTGGGTTTAATGTGGAGGAACCGCAGATTATTTCAGGTAAAAAAATGGGTGCGGCCAAAACCAATACCGATGCCCGCGACCAGGTGGCGCAAACATCAGCCGCTTTGCCATTGTTTGTGGAAGCCTGCAAATCGGGCAGGCAATATCCCGGCGGTTTCAGGGAGGCAGGGCCTATTACAGAAGCGGTGAACTTATATGCTGTGGCGTTAAGAGCAAATAAACTGTTGCAATACGATGCTGCGAATATGAAGATCACCAGTTCATCAGATGCCAATAAATATTTGAGCAGAACGTACAGAAGCGGCTGGGAAAATATCTGAACCCGGATTTGGGTGGATTAATGGATGAACAGGATTATAAAAAGAATATAGCTCTTTCATTATTTCATCAATTAAATAATTTATAAAAACTTTTTTATGCATACAATTCATCGCCGTTCATTTATTAAAAAAACAACTTTGGGGTTAGGCGCTGCATTTGCATTATCGCAATTACCAAAAGAATTATTGGCTGCTGCTGCGGCTAATGATATGCCGATCGGTTTTCAATCATGGAGTGTAAAAGACAGGCTTGGTAAAGATTTTACCGGCACACTGAAAACTATGGCTGATATGGGTTATAAGCTTATTGAACTATGCTCGCCAAAAGGCTATGCGCAGATTGGTTTTGGGTTTCTTGCTTCCATGCCAACAGCAGATATTAAAAAGACTATTGAAGATGCAGGCTTAACCTGTCCGAGCTGCCATTTTGGGGCTGCTGAGTTTGCTGATGATAAAATTGATGACACCATCCAGTTTGCGCATGATATGGGATTAACCCAAATGATATGCTCTACTTTCTGGCTGCCCAAAACAGCAACCTTAAATGATTATCTCGCTGCGGCGGATAAACTGAATAAAGCTGCTGAAAAAATTAAGGCCGCCGGCATACAGGCTGGTTTTCATAACCATGAATTTGAATTTGCAACATTAGACGGGCAGTTGATCTATGATGCATTAATGAAACAATTTAATCCTGATCTTGTAAAGATGCAGTTTCAAACAGAAGTAATTAACCTGGGTTATAAAGCCGCTGATTATTTTAATAAATATCCCGGCAGGTTTATCTCATCTCATTTGTCAGGCTGGACAGCAGATAAAAAAGAAGTGCCCATTGGCAAAGGGGTTATTGACTGGAAAGAATTTTTTGCTGCTGCCAAAACAGGCGGTGTAAAGAATTATTTTGTGGAAATGGAATTTGATAATTTTAAAGACAGCGTTCCTTATATACACCCGATATAATGTTTACAACTTTTGGAAAGCTCCAAACTTTCCAAAAGTTTGGTTTATCACTGCCTGCTTATCTTATACAAATCGCCGTCATCGGTAAGCGCATATAAAACATCATTCATATAAGCAATATCGCGGAAGCGTTCATTCTTATCAGCAAGCAATCTTTCTTCACCCACCACTTTATTATTTCTGATAATGAGCCGGTCAATATGCTGGCCGCTGAGGCAGGCAACAAACAAATTGTTCTTCCATTCCGGTATAGCGTTGCCTTTATAAAAACTAATGCCGCTTGGCGATACAACAGGGTCCCAGTAATAAACCGGTTGCTCCAGGCCTGCTTTTTGCTGAATGCCATCGCCTACTTTTTCACCGCTGTATTCAATACCATAAGTTATAATAGGCCAGCCATAATCTTTGCCGGCGCGGATGATATTTATTTCATCACCGCCACGCGGGCCAAATTCAGCTTCCCACAATTCGCCTGTAGCAGGGTTGATATCCAAACCCTGCGGGTTGCGATGGCCATAACTATAAATCTCCGGCGCAGCCCCTGCCTTATTAATAAACGGATTGCCCGGCGCAGGCTTGCCATCTTTTGTTAGCTTAAATACTTTGCCCAAATGCGATTCCAGTTTTTGCGCCTGCGCCCTTCCCTCAAGAATTGATCTTTCACCGGCGCTTACAAAAAGGTTTCCATCTTTATCAAATATCAACCGTGAGCCAAAATGCAGGTTGCTGTTTAAGGCAGGCATGGCACGAAAAATAACAGTTGGGTTTTCTACTTTGCCCGCAGCTTCATTCAGTTTGCCTTTTGCAACAGCGGTTAAATTATTGGAACCATTCTTTTCAGAAAAAGACCAATACATCATTTTATTGTTTTTGAAATCAGGATCAAAAGCCACATCGAGCAAACCGCCCTGGCCTGCAAACAATACTTCCGGAAAACCTTCAATCTTCTTAACCAGTTTGCCATTTGCATCATGAATTTCCATGTAACCTTTTTTCAGCGTTACCATCAGCCTGCCATCGGGCATGGCCACAACAGCGAATGGCGCGCCCATTTTTTCTGCAATTTTTTCTGCTTTATATGGTGTGGTTGTTTTAGCGCCGGCTATTCTCGTCTGGCCTGTAAAAGCAGGTTTGTAATTACTGTTGGGCGATTTGGTTTCAACAGGCGGAAGGCCGGTTGTATCGCTGCTGTTTGATGCATTGTTTGCAACAGATGTCTCATCGTTGGCACAGCCTGTTGAATAAACAAAAAGCATGATCAGCGATAGTATAACTGTATTTTTTAAGTGCATATAAGTGTTTTAAATAGTAAGAAAAGGCTTTCGCAATTGTGAAGATGCAATTATAATGCAAATAACAACCGTGATGAGATTAAAACCCTTAAAAGTTTTTTGAAGGTTTTTGGTTTACCGGCTTTTATAATTCAATTAAGCACGGTTGTGTTAAACATAATTTACCTGACTTGAAAGGAAAAAAGAATATGAGAAAATTAATAATGTGGAATATTATTAATCCCG
>NZ_JASGEX010000112.1:0-2948 GCF_047606085.1 Parafilimonas sp. | reverse complement strand
GCATTACATTATTGTCCGGATAACATGTGCTAAAGCCCATTGTGCAAGGGTTTCTGATATATAACCCCGGGCTTTAGCCTGGGGTTAGTAAAAAGCAGGCCCATAAAGGGCTTTAGCCCAAGAGAAAATATTTTAGTCGGACAACAATGATTGCATTATGAAAATTTTCCCGGGAAAATTTATTTTTTTCAGGCTGCTGTATTTTTTGTCATCAGTAACTCACTGCCGGATGAATTGGGCGCATGCTGCTATGGCGATTAATCGGTTATGCTGTTTCGCTTATATTAATGCGTTTGGTTATCTCGGCAAAAATGATGTAAGCGGCTATTATTGCAAGCACGCTTAAAAAAATATTTGCAGGCAGGGGAAATAATCCAAAGTCTTTCGCAAACGGCAGATAGGGGATTTTGCCTCGTTTTATAATTATAAGCCTTAATGGCGCTTGTAATTTTTTTCGCCTGCAGGAATAGCAACTTTTAGCCGGTTTTGTTCGGGTGGCAAAGGACAGGTAGCATACGGTGTAAATGCGCATGGCGGGTTGTACGCTTTATTAAAATCGAGTATTGTACTGCCATCGGCGCCGGGCAACGAAGCCGTCAGAAACCTGCCCGACGGATAGGTTTCTTTGCCTGATGTGGCATCTGCAAAAACAATAAAGAGCGCTTTGCCTTCCTGCAAAGCATCCAGGCTGTATTCCTTGCCTTGTAATGTAAAGACTAATTTGCCCGCCGTTTCTTCCTTGTTTGTTTGCCCTAAAATATTGGTGATGGAAATAAAAGATGTTTCAGGCTTTTTGAGCCAGGCTTTTACTTTATAAGCGCTATCAACGGCAAAACGTTCAATGCCTTTGAAATTTTTTACCAGTTCGCTGTTCACATCTCTTAAACGAATACCGATTTTATCATCGCGCTTAATGATTGTCCATCTCAATGTGCCGTAGCTGCAATTAATTGGTTTAAGTGAATCGGGTGAAAATATAATGGCTTGTTTTACCGGGTTGCCGTTCACTAAAATATTAGTTGAGTCATCTGCATAAAGCGTTACCGTGTAATTTTTCAATTCAAAAAAACCGGCATGATGTGTAATGGTTCCTGCCGGAAATTTTATCTGCACATCATCGCCATCGCCAAAACTTTGTTTGCCTTGCTGTAACCAGATTAAGCCGACTAAATTGAGCCAGCCGTTTTCATTTTTTAAATTTTCTTCTCTTTGTTTATGCCAGTTATCAATTTCATTTGTATAAGCATTGCCTGTTTGCGCATGTGCTTGCGCAGAGAAGGCAACAACAATAAACATTACCGGTATTTTATTCAGCATACTTTTCATTTTTAGCATAAAGATAATTATTTCCCCGCTCTTGGTGTTGTCAGCAAGGTACACAGGGTGTATGTCAAATTTTCGCAGGTGGGTGGCGACACCATAGCCGTCAACTTAAGAAATATGAGCTATAAAATACCCCGAATGGGGTCTGATTTGAATAGCCATCGGGTGCACCGGTGGACAAATGAAACCGTTTTGATATAGAACCCTTGCAGGGTTCAACAAAAACTTCTTTGATAACGTTACGGCCTCCGGTTTCTTCATTTTTTAAAGAACGTTGCGTTTCAATAACAAGCCTGAATGCTTCTTTAAGGTTTGTTTTAGCTTCTTCCAGTGTTTCTCCCTGCGTATTTACACCAGGCATCTCTTCCAGATAAGCGATATATCCGCCTTCTTTAGCTTCTTCAAAAACAGCAGTAAATTTTATATCTACTTTCATAAAAAACTTTTTTCAAATTTAGAATTTGTTTGAGTCAATAAAAATATCATCGTCAGCTAACGGTCTGACGCTTTTCAGGCTGTAAAAATGGATGAAGCGGTTTCCTGAAGGTCTGACCGTTATTCGTAATCAATTTTCAACAAACAATTCAGGCAGATTCCTTAATCTTATTAGCCGGCAATTGCGTAAACATTTGTTTAATGCAAATTGTTTTGCGCATTCAGAAATTGCCTGCAGGCTTCTACTTTATCGGTATTGATAACATCGGCATGAAGATTAATCATCGTTTTCCAGCATTCCTGTGTATCCGGCGCTCCCCATAAGCGCACGGGTTTGCCCAATGCATGCGCAGCCTGTATCATTTTTTTAATTTTTATGCTGTCTGTCGCTGGTATAAAACCGGCGCCGTTCCAGTTTGAATAAGCGTGGAAATCATCACTGATCATCACGATTTTTTCCAGGTCCTGCGGCGCATAATTTACAGCAGGCACGCCATCAAACATGATATAGCCAGGATAGTTATGGAAGGTGGAATCCGGCGGCCTGTCACCGCTTATAAAAACCTGAACGGCATTTTTATTTAACTGCCGGTTGAATACAGAAGGATGTTGCTGCAATAAATTCATTAATGCAGGTAAGGCGGCCGCCTGGTTTTCTTTTATATCAATCATTAAATAAAAGCTGTGCATGTTTTTGCCGGTATCAAATAATTGCACAATGGGCTGAATGTACATGCTGCCAAGGCTGTTAGAAGGTTTAATATCTGTTTTGTTATGCGCAACCATTAATGCACCATTCACATAATATACATCGGCTTCAATATCGGCTGCACTGTTATGGTATGCATCCCAAAAAGGAAGCGCATGGGTATAATCATTATGCGAATGGATTGCCGGCTGCTGGGCAGATGTAATATTATCAGCCAGCAAAGCTGTTATGCAGGCGCAGGCCATTAAAAAATGTTTCAATATTATTTTCATTCGTGCATATTTGTTTTTTCAGTTGTCTCATGGAACCTCGCTATGCACATTCCCCTGTGTGAGAAAAAATTATCATGCTGGGTTTCATTCGTACAAGTTTGTTTTTTCAGTTGTCTCATGCCTGTCCCGAACTTGCTTCGGGAGAACCTCGCTATGTACCTGCCTCTCCGGCAGGCAGGCATTCCTCTCCCGAAACTGGTTCGGGACAG
>NZ_JASGEX010000111.1:0-31216 GCF_047606085.1 Parafilimonas sp. | reverse complement strand
TGGCCTGTTCCGTCTTTTGTAATAGGTCCTTTAATTCTCTTTGTTCCTTTACTGATAGGGAAATTTTGTAACTCATAGTTTTTCAACAAAGTTACAAAATCGGAATTATTTAGACAATATAGTATAATGACCAGTTCTTCCCTTGCAAAACTGTTAAGGGTAAAATCTAATAAAGGGGATATTTCCTCCCGGATATGTAAATCACGAACATTATTCATTCATGTTTGTCTTGTTGAATGATGCTTCTGTTTGCCTTTCAAAACAAATGCCTTTTCCGCAATCTTCACACGGCAGGTTCCTGCTGGCTTAAACAATGAAAGCTGCCCAATCCCCAGATAATATCAACCGAATTAATACCAATTACTTTCTTGGTTGGAAATTGTTGCTGAATAATGTGCAGCGCTTTTTCATCCTTACCACATTCAAAAACCGGCACCACCACCACCTCATTTCCAATATAAAAATTGGCATACGATGCGGGCAGACGCTGATCTTCATAAACCACAGCATCCGGCATAGGCAACTCAATAATATTTAATTGCCTGCCGTTTAACAGACGCATGGCCTTTAATTGTTTCAAATTGTGTTGCAGCAGTTCATAATTTTCATCGGCTTTGTTTTCTTCCACAACCGTAATTACCGTGTCTTCATTTACAAAACGAACGGTATCATCAATATGGCCATCGGTGTCATCGCCAATAATCCCTTCGTCCACCCAAAGGATCTGTTCAACGCCATAATATTCCCGCAAATAATTTTCAATATGCTGCTGGTTTAGTTGCGGATTCCTGTTAGAGTTTAAAAGGCATGCTGTTGAAGTGAGCAATGTTCCTTTACCATTAAATTCCACTGAACCACCTTCCATAACAATGCCGGGATAAAAAACCGGCAGGCCCAATTCCCGCCCGATTAAAGTTGGTATTACATCATCCAAATCATAAGGCGGATATTTATTGCCCCAGGCGTTATAACCCCAGTCAACAATGGCTTTTTCTTTCTTCTCCGGATTTATTACAAATGCCGGGCCATGGTCGCGGCACCAGGCATCGTTGGTTGGGTGCAGGAAAAATTCCACCTGTTGCATATTTATATCTTCCTTTAATAAAACACGTTCAGCAAAAGCTTTCATTGCTTCATCTACTACGTTAATACACACCTTCTGCCCTGCTGAAACCACTTTTATAAATTGCGAATATGGTTTATAAACTGCATGAATTTTTCCCGGCCACGATGCTTCCTTGTGCGGCCAGCTCAGCCACATAGCTTCCTGCGGCGCAAATTCTGCCGGAAAGTAAAAGCCGAGCTGGCGGGGGGTGGGGCCTCCATCCCCTAAAGGGGGGTTGTTATTTTCAATAATCATTTAAGTCTATTTGTTTTCTATGATTTTTTGCAAACCTGTTTTTAATTTAGGCAAATCTGTATTCAGCGATTGCCAAACCATATCAATATCTACACCGAAATAATCGTGTGCAATATAGTTCCTAAACCTTCTTACATCTTGCCCTGTTATTTCAGGATGTTGTGTTTGTAAGTCAGGGCTTATACGGTTACAGGCCTCTGCAATTATTACGAAATTCATCAAAACAGCATCATAAGTTTTGGGATTCAAAAACTGCTGATGTTCGTATGTACGATCGTACTCATGAAAAAGCTGGCCAATATGCCAGTCTGCTGTATGCAATATTCTCATAGCTTTAATTTTCCCGACCCAATACTATCGTGAACAACTTCATTGATATTTTTCCTTGCTAAGAACATATTTATATAAGATGATCCAATGTCATTAACTTAAGAAAACTCAATATTCAATACACAATAATCCCCGCCTGACTGAATCAGTCGGGCAGGAATGCTCAGTTGTAAATCTCCGCAAAATAATTAGTAAATATTTAGAAGATGTGCCTGCCTTAAGTTAATGACATTGTAAGATGATCTTTAAAAGTTGCGGCAAGCCTGCTTACATTCAGTAAGTGGTATTACAAGAATTGTATACTACAGGCAAGCGCGTCCCACAGATTTTTAGCACGGACAGGTTTTGGGCCTGATTATTTCAGCAATAAAAATACTATAAATAATAGATATTATACTCCGCAAGAGATCTCCCTAAAGGGGATATCAGCATACCAGCGGGACAGTTCCCCCTTTAGGGGATAGGGTCAGGCAAAACCAGGCTGCGAAAATTTGAAATGCACCCTACCAATACGAGATTATGATTTTGTTTAGAAGATGGTGCGGGCTGCAATAATATCGTTCCCTTAATTATTTAAAGTTGTTTTTCAACCAGGAAAAATATAATTGCGAGTGTTACGGGAATTAAAAGGATGCCTGCGATTTTGATGATTGCGCTTTCGTTTAATAAAGTAACTAATGCATACCCGATTATCAAATCAGCCAGGCCAAAAATTATCATATACCTTGCCGCAAGGCGATTGCTTTTATTCCAGGAGGATTCATCTCTTTGCGATCTTGGCGTTCTGTAACCATAAAACCTTTGGGTATAATAATCCGGCGGAAATTTTTTTAATACGAAACCAAATATTAATAAGACAGCCCCAAAGATCATAAGGTTCATAAGCTTTTATTTATAGATAAAATTATGGGTTATAAACCGGAGCTATCTGCTAAATGTCATTCGCGCCCAAAGCATATTGCCGGTTTACAGGCTTAAAATTATAATTTTTTGAACCGGCAGTTGCAGCAAATCCCAACTGTATATTTTTGCCTTTTATGCTTCATACATACAGCAAAATGACTTCCATACAATATGCCGCATATTGGCTTAAAGCATGTAAAGCAACTGCATGCAGGCGTTACCAAAGAAGAAAATGGTTGCCATTGCAGAAAGCATGGCGGCCATACAGAACGGTTACCGCCATGCTGCTATGGCATGATTACATTAAAAGGAAAAACATTAAGGTATTGGGATAACTTTTTGCGGGCTAAAACATTTTGAATCTTTCAAAGCAGGCTTTCTCAAGGGCCTCCCTGTCATCCGGATGCGCAATATTGATAAGCGCCTTCGCGCGCTGCTTTAGGTTTTTGCCATACAAATAGGCCACCCCATATTCCGTTACCACGTAATGCACGTGCGCCCTTGTGGTAACTACGCCGGCGCCGGGCTTAAGCACCGGCACAATACGGGCAATGCCTTTGGCTGTTCTTGAAGGGATGGCAATTATGGGTTTACCGCCTTCGCTTAATGCTGCACCGCGCATAAAATCCATCTGTCCGCCCACGCCGGAATACTGGTACGTGCCGATAGAATCGCTGCACACCTGCCCGGTTATATCAATTTCTATGGCGCTGTTTATGGCTATCATTTTATTGTTGCGGCGTATAACGTGCGGATCGTTTACATAATTAATTACAAGAAAGGCAAAAGCGGGATTATCATTTATATAACTGTATAAATCTTTGGAGCCCACAGCGAAGGAAGATACGGTTTTGTTTGGGTGGATCTTTTTGTATTTGTTGTTTACAATATCGTTTTCAATCAGCTTAATAATACCATCCGAGCACATTTCGGTGTGCACGCCAAGGTCTTTATGGTTTGTAAGTGAGCTTAAGACTGCATCAGGTATAGCGCCAATGCCCATTTGAATGGTGCTTTTATCTTCAATAAGCCCCGCTACGAGCTCACCTATCACCTGTGTTTCGCTCCCGCATTTTTCTGAAAAATTGGCTGTAGCCAGTTCATCTTCACAATAAACCATTGAAGTAAAACGGCTGCAATGCACCATGCCATCGCCGTGCGAGCGCGGTGCATGGGGGTTTACCTGCGCTATAATGTACCTGGCGTTATTTACAGCGCTTTTAGCTATATCAACTGAACAACCAAGCGAACAATAGCCATGCACATCAGGCATAGATACCTGCACAATCGCCACATCAATTGGTAAAATCATCCTGTCGAATAAAATGGGTATCTCACTTAAAAATACAGGCACGTAGTCTCCATAACCATCATTCACAGCCTGCCTTAATGAGGCAGATACAAACAGGGAATTCAGCCTGAAGCTGTCTTTATATTCAGGTTTGTTTATGTGCAGACTGCCATAAACGCTTACGGAAACAACTTCAACATTACGCAGCCGCTCTGCTTCCAGTGCAAGGTGTTTCAGCAAATAGGAAGGTGTATGCGCGCTGCCATGTATAAATACACGCTGGTTGCTTTTTATTACAGATAAAGCCTCTTTGGGTGTTACGTAATGTACAGGGATTCTCATGTGGAAAGTTTACTGCAAAAATATTTAACCGGTATAAGTGTTATATGACAAACGTCACCCCTGCCGCAAATACATATTATTGATTTGAAGCAGGAAATTATGTATGGGTTAAACTGCCTGCTATTTTTATGCGCATAACAATTATATGCGTTTGGAGGAACCTATACAAGCTCATTTATTTTTTCTGCAAGCTTTATATCTTTTCCGGTAACAACATCACCTGCATCATGCGTGCTGAGCCATATCTCTACCGTATTATATATATTCTTCCAGGCAGGGTGATGATTCATGCACTGCGCTTCTATTGCCACACGTACCATAAAGGAAAAAGCTTCGGAAAAATCTTTGAATTCAATTTTCCGGTATAAATTATTATCTTTTTCAATCCAGCCGGCGGGAATTTTCATATCTGTTTTTTTTAATTGCAGCAATTTTTTTACCAATAAAATGTATCATGCACAAACTGTTTAAACAACACAGCCGCCGGGTAACCCGGCGGCTGTGTTTGGGGCTGGCATTATTATCTCTGTCTAAAAATTATAAGCAACGCTCAATCTTAAATTTCTCGGAGCTTCTGCCTGATAATAATAATATCCGCCCCAGGAATAATAAGAACCGCTGTATAAATATTTATTGAGGATATTAAACACGTTTGCTGTAATCCTTATTTTATCGCCCTGCCAGAATAATCCGCCGTCCAGTTTAAAATAATCGGGCAGTTTAAGCTGGGCCGCATCTGTAACATCATCATTTGTATGCCTGTCGCCAAGCCAAGTAAACCCTGCTGAAATGCCCGTACCTTTCAGTGCACCATTTTGCGCTTCATAGCTTAACCAGGCATTGGCCGTATGTGTGGCAAACCCCGGTACATAATCGCCAACCTGTAAACCACCATCTTCTGATGCTTTGGTTACTTTAGAATCTGTTAAGGCATAATTTGCGATAAGGCTAAGCCCGTCAGTTATTTTGCCCCGTAAATCAAATTCAATGCCCTGCGCCCTTTTTTGGCCGATTATAATAGATGTTGGGTTTGAAGGGTTTGAATTGGGATCGGCCGTTACTTCATTATTCTTCAAGATGCGATATACAGCCAGTGTTGTGTTCCATTTACCGTCAGCCCAATCTCTTTTTATTCCAAACTCAATATTATTGCCGGTTAAAGGTTCTATTTTACCGCCACTGGTTAACCTGCCCCCGGTTTGCGGAATAAAGGCCTGGTCGTATAATCCATAAACGGAAGTAAACTTGTCAACAGAAACACTAACGCCAACACGTGGTGTAAAATGCTTTGCCTTGTCTGCATCTTCGCCCCAGGCCGACTGGCTGATGTATGTATATCGGCCGGCAAGCGTTAAGCGCAGCACATCATTAAAAAAGCCCAGTTCATCCTGCACGTAAACGCTTGAATAACGGGAATTTTGTAAACCGCCGATGGCGGTGGCCCTTTGTTTTAATGTTGATAAACTATGATCGAATGACGGGTAACCGTTTGTTGGCATCCTGTTTCCGGGGTCAAGCGTGTTGAATTCACCACCTATGCTATCCAGGTCAAAACTTTGTCCCCAATCAGCCCAGTATTGTTTATTGCTCATATCAATACCGCCAAGAATGCGATGGCGAATGTTGCCGGTATAAACTTCTCCATTTACAAAAGCCTGCGCCATGGTCATATTGCTTACAGCATCCCATATTGCTACATTCCTTATCATTGTACCATCATCATTAACGGCAGTTGGCCATAAAGACGTGCCTATTTGCTGGTAATAAAAATAGGCGCCTTGCACGGTCAGCTTCCAGCTTTTGCTTAACTGGTGCTGCATATTTAAAAACAGGCTGTGATCGTTAATCGTTGTTGGCTCAAGGCCCGGGGGCAATGTTGTAAAGTCTCTTGGCAGCGTGGCAAAACCTTTTGTAGAAAACACGTAATAAGAACCGAGGTCGCTCATTTTCGCGTGCTGCAAAGTATATTCAAGCGTAAGCTTTGTTTTATCATCAACCTGGTAAGAAATTACCGGCGCAATGCTGTAACGGTTATTAAATTCATCCGGGCGGAAAGAACCTTTATTCTGGCCCATCAGGTTTAAGCGGTATAAGAGTTTGCCATCCTGGCTCAGTTTTCCATCAAGATCAAGTGTTGCACGATACAGGTCATAACTGCCAACCGTAATTTCTGCTGCGCCTTTTGTAGTGCCTGTTGGCTTTTTGGTTACTACATTATACAGGCCACCCGGATCGCCGCTGGAAAGCATAAAGCCTGCAGGGCCTTTCACAAATTCAATATGGTCAACAAAGCTCATATCTTCTGTAAGCGGGCCCCAATAAGAGTTAACAACATTAAAACCATTCCTAAACGCCTGCAATTGCGAACCGCGGGCTGTGATGTTTGCATATAAATCGCCCCAGTGCTCCAGCCTTACCGCCCCGCTTACATTACGTATAACGCCATCGCTCATGCTTATAACCTGCTGGTCTTTTAAGGTTTTATTGGTTACTACCTGAATATTTTGTGCCACATCAAGTAAAGGCGTTGTAAGGCGAAGGCTGGAAGAAGGCGTATTGGTTTTATAACCGCTGCCCGTTTTTACAATCACTTCCTGCAGCTCTTTATCTGATACCTGTAGCTGAACAGAAATATCTTCTGTTTTATTGGCTACAATGGTTATGGTTTTAGAAATGGTCTCATATCCGATCAATGAAAATTCAAGTTCATAATTACCCGGCTGAATATTGCGGATAATAAAAGAACCGTCATCTGCCGAAACTGTATTTTTCCTGGTTCCTTTCACTTTCACGGTTACCATTGCGGCAGGTTTATTGTCTGATGTGGTGATTTTCCCCCTGATACCGCCAGATCCCTCATCATTTTCATCAGCAAACGCCCATGCGCTATGTGCTGCCAGTATGAAAAGAAATGCAAAAAATACCTTTCCTGTTGCGAATTGTCTGCGTGCATATTTCATCTAAAAAATTTGGCTGCAAAATTCCGCCTGCTGAAACGTTTGGGTTTATTAAATTGGGAAACAAGTTTACGCAATCGGGAAAAGAGAAGATGATTATGCATTTTAATTATAGAAAAGTTGCTCAATGTTTAACCAATGCTGTTTGATATAGAAAATACTCAATATTCAATAATCTAATAATTTCCGCCTGGAACAGGCAGGAATCGTCAATTATAAAATCCTTTAAGAATTAATATTCCAAACATTAAAATTTTTTAGGTACCCCCAACATTCAATGATGTGAACCTTATTACCATCAGTTATGGCAGGCTTTGCCCGGCAGTAATTAATCATAGCAGGTTATTTTTCAACGATGCCGAAAAAAGTTGATAAGTTAAAAGAATTAACATTATGCGTTAGGGTAATGGTATCTATTTTGAACTCCTTAAACCCTTAATTGAAGAATCCATTATCGTAATGAATTAAAATTAAATACCTTATGAAGAAGAAAATTTACGTGGTTTTTGAAGCATTTACAATTGACGGAAAGCCCATATTGAGAAATGACTCCGCTTTCTGGCTTGAACAGAATGCAAAGGAATATGCAAGCAGCCAAAATGATATTTATAAGAAAGCCAATATAAATGCTTCTTTTAATATTATGCCGCTCGATATAAGTGATATACCTTCAGAGAATTAATGCATTGAACCACCTTAACCAAACATCAAGCACAATTGATTGCGCTGAAAAGGAATACGCCGGGCTGCTTGAACATGCATGCCGGATGGCTTTGCCGGAGACCCCGCAGCCACGCACAAAAAATCTTCCGTAACATTGCAGATGCTTCAAAAAACATATAGCATATATTCTGAGGATCTAAATGATGTGCAGCTATTTATTGAAGCCGGCATGCGCCATATAGCCTGCTGGTGTAAAAAAAGAGCAGATAATATATTGCGGGCTTTTGAGTTTTTCCAGTATAATGACCTGTCTTCCCTGGATTTTGAAGAGCTTATAGATAATGCAAGGCTGCGTTCGAGGCTGCTTGCCATGCCTGTAACAGGCACGATCTTTTTCTGGAATACGGATGAAGCTTTATGCATTCCGAATGGAAAAAACGAGGCTGCTTTTTTGCAGCAGAATTTTGAACTGCTTAGAGGCAGCCTTCCTTCATCTGCCCTGTTTTCTGCACAGGCCGGCCCTTGCACTGTGGCATGGCGCATAGAAGCGGATAAACAGGAAATAGCAGCGAAGTGTTTTACCGGCGCCACCTTCACCCACAATTTCACAGCTT
This sequence comes from Parafilimonas sp., assembly GCF_047606085.1. GTDB lineage: Bacteria > Bacteroidota > Bacteroidia > Chitinophagales > Chitinophagaceae > Parafilimonas. The sequence goes on along the minus strand of NZ_JASGEX010000111.1, from coordinate 22,756 downwards.
TACTTGCCCTGCTGAAGCATACGGAAGAAACCCGGATATATTTGTTTTTTTATCCCCGTTATTTTACAATTTGCCTGTTCAGGGAAGGCAGGCTGAATTATTTAAACACTGTAGAATATACTACGCCGGAAGATGTATTGTATTTTGTTTTGAATGTTTGCAGGCAATATGCAGTGGCCGATACCGTGGCAATACAATGCGGTGGTTTTATTAATAACGCATCAAAGCTGTATGAAACTTTATATCAGTATCTCGAAGGTTTTCAATTGATGCAAGTGGATGAAACGTTGTTTGCCGGTGATGAGTTTAAGGAGTATCCGGGCCACTATTTCGTTCCTTACATAAATTATATTGTATGAGGATCATTTCCGGTTCATTAGGCGGCCGTAAAATACATCCTCCTTCCAGAATGCCTTATACACGGCCCACAACAGATATAGCAAAAGAAGGGTTGTTTAATATTTTGCAAGCGAGAATAGATCTGGAAGGCGCCATAACGCTTGATCTTTTTAGCGGAACGGGCTGCATAAGCTATGAGCTTGCTTCAAGAGGAGCCGCAACGTTAACCATTGTAGAAAAAGACGCCGCCATGTATGCCTTCATTAAGAAAAATATCGGGCAGCTTAAAATTACAAACGCCAGTGTATTAAAGATGGATGTGTTTCATTTTCTTTCCACCTGCGGCGAACAGTACGATTTTATTTTTGCGGGCCCTCCCTACGCCTTACATGCAATTGATGAATTGCCTAAGCTGATTGTTGAAAAAAACCTGATTGCCCGGGATGGTTATTTTGTACTGGAACATACGCCACGCAACGATTATGAAACGTATAAAGGCTTTAGCTTTAAAAGAAATTATGGAACAACCGTATTTTCATTTTTTACCCCCGTTATTTGAAAGCCTGTATTTAAAATGCGGTAAATAATAATTTTGAACTTCATAAAACTCCTGTAGGAATGGGGCAAACAATTTTCATAACAGGCATAGGTACAGATGTTGGCAAAACAGTTGCTGCCGCGGTGCTTGCAGAAGCCTTGCAGGCAGATTACTGGAAACCGGTGCAGGCTGGTTTTGATGCAGGCACAGACGCCGCATTTATTCAAAGCGTTATCAGTAATACACAAACAAAAATCTATCCTGAAACCTATAAACTGAAGTTGCCTGCTTCGCCGCATATTGCAGCGAAAGAAGAAGGGATCAGGATTGAACTGGATGAGATTGAAAAAGATTATTTTAAAATAATCAATGCCCGGGGCTCATCTCACCATTCAACAGTTACCGCTCAGCATTTAATTATTGAAGGCGCAGGCGGTATAATGGTGCCATTGAATGAAAATGAATTTGTGCTTCATCTTATAAAGAAACTACAAGCAAAAGTTGTTTTGGTAAGCCGTAATTATCTTGGCAGCATTAATCATTCTTTGCTAACAGCCCAGGTTTGCAAAGCGCATCATATAGAAGTATTGGGATGGATATTTAATGATCAGTATATGAATTATGAAGAAGAGATCATGCAATGGAGCGGGTATAAAAGAATTGCTTCACTGCCTTTAGCCGGCGTGGTCAATGCAGCTTTTATACGGCAGCAGGCAGCACAGCTTAAAGAGAATTTGCCTGTATGCTGAAAGCAGTGCCATGCCTTAAAAAACGATTGCTGTATATTTGGTTATTAACACAGTATGAATTTGAATATTTTTTTCCTCCGGTCCTTCCGTATTTTATTGTTCCCGTTTTCTTTGTTGTATGGCCTTGTGATTATTATCCGGAATTTTTTATACAATAAAAAAATTTTTCATTCAGCATCGTTCAACCTGCCTGTAATTTGCGTGGGCAATCTCTCGCTTGGCGGCACCGGCAAATCGCCAATGGTAGAATACCTGCTGGGATTATTGCATGATAAATGCGAAACAGCCACATTAAGCCGTGGTTATAAACGTACAACCAGGGGCTATATACTGGCCAATGAAAATACAGATGCCATTGATATTGGCGATGAGCCTATGCAGTTCTATGCAAAGTTTCCTGATGTGGCTGTAGCTGTTGGCGAAGAAAGGATTGTGGCCATACCGCAATTGCTGCATGATAAGCCCGGCACGCAGGTAATAATACTGGATGACGCTTTTCAGCACCGCGCCATAAAAGCTGGTTTGAATATTTTATTAACGGTATATGATGACCTGTATGCAGATGATTTTTTCTTTCCCACCGGCGATCTGCGCGACCAGAAGATATCGGCCAAAAGGGCTGATATTATTGTAGTAACAAAATGCCCGCTAAGCCTTTCAAGCGCAGCCAGGGAAAAGATCGTGCAGCAGTTAAAACCATTAGAGCACCAACGTGTTTTTTTTACAGCCATTCAATACCGGATACCGTATCATGTTATTACAAAAAATCAAAAACCCATTTCTTTAAACGATGAAATTTTGCTGGTATATGGCGTTGCCCATCCGCAGCCCTTAAAGGAATATATAGCAGCAAACAGCGCAGCGTATGATGAGATAGGTTACAGCGACCATCATATTTTTTCCATTGATGATTTAAAAGACATCAATAAAAAGTTTGAAAAAATCCAATCGCCAAATAAACTCATTATTACAACAGAAAAAGATGCTGTACGGTTGCTCAAGTTTAAAGAACAACTCCTGCATGTTCCTTTATATATATTGCCTGTGCAATCTGTTTTCCTGTTTAATGATGCTGAAGTCTTCAACAACCTGGTTATGGGCTTTGTGAATAGTTTCAAAAAAGATAATATGGAAAACGCAATATGAATTGCATGTAACGTATATTGACGAACAGATTTAAACAGCCTGCTGCCAAATAATTTTCAACCCACGCAATGTAATGCGTGATGATTTAATGATGTAAAAGCGATGAGATACAGATGAAACATAAACAATTAAAGCACCATTCTTCCCAGGCTTATTTGCTTAAAGGCAAACTTGATATTGCAAGAAGTGGTTTGGGATATGTAATTATTACCGATGGGAGCGGGGATGTGCTGGTGAGGCCCGACAGCTTTAAAAATGCTTTGCATGGCGATACCGTTCGGGTAAAAGTTTTTAAAGTAAACCCGGTTACGGGTAAAAAAGAAGGCAGGATAACAGAAGTGGTATCAAGGTACCGCACAGAGTTTATAGGCATGTTGCAGGTATCGCCCAAAGCTGCATTTTTTATTCCTGATACGGATAAGCCTATGCCTGATTTTTATATCCCGTTTGATAAGGTGAACGGTGCAAAAGATAAAGACCATGTGGCAGTGCGTTTAGTGCGCTGGAATGCAGATGATAAAAAACCGGTTGGCGAAGTAATAAGTGTTATAAGCGGGGAAAAGATAAATGATATGGCCATGCAGGAGATAATTGCCGAAAGCGGTTTCCCTTTATCTTTTTCTGCTGAAGCCATTGCCGAAAGCGGGCAATTGAATGGCGATATAACCGGGAAAGAAATGAAGAAGCGCAAAGATTTCCGCGGCGTGCTTACGTTTACGATTGATCCTGTGGATGCAAAGGATTTTGATGATGCCATATCCATTAAAAAAGTCAAAAAAGAGGTTTACCAGATTGGTGTGCATATTGCTGATGTAAGCCATTTTGTTAAAGAAGGCGCTGCGCTGGACGAAGAAGCATACAAGCGCGCTACATCTGTGTATTTGCCGGACCGTGTAAACCCCATGCTGCCTGAAAATATTTCCAATGTTCTATGCTCGCTAAGGCCTAAAGAAGATAAGTATGCTTTCTCTGCTGTATTTGAAATAAACACAAAAGCTGAGATCAAAAAAACATGGATAGGCAGAACAATTATTCATTCAGATCATCGCTTTACTTATGAAGATGTGCAGCAGATAATTGAAAGCGGCGAAGGTTTATATAAAGATGAAATCGCATTACTGAATGACATGGCGCAAAAGATGCGCAAAGAACGTTTTAATAATGGCGCCATCAATTTTTCTTCGCAGGAAGTACGTTTTAAATTAGATGAGCATGGTAAACCCATCGGCATTGTAATAAAAGAAAGCCGGAAAGCCCACCAGTTGATTGAAGAGTTCATGCTGCTCGCTAACAGAACCGTTGCCAAATATATAAGCGATATACGGGCAACAAAAAAAGAGGTGGCCTTTCCTTACCGCATACACGATGAGCCTGATAAGGAAAAGCTCATTCCTTTCGTTGAATTCTCCAGGAAGTTCGGGCATAAATTCAATATGAGCTCGCCCGAAAAAATCGCGGCCAGCTTTAACCAGTTATTGAAAGATGTGGAAGGCAAACCTGAACAGCATGTGCTGGAACAATTAGGCATTCGCACTATGGCAAAAGCGGCGTATAAAACGGAGAACATTGGCCATTATGGTTTGGGCTTTGAAGATTACTGCCATTTTACTTCGCCCATCCGCCGGTACCCGGATGTAATGGTGCATCGCATTATTGCAAGCTGCTTAAAGAAGAAGCCTATTGAAGATAAAAAGATGGATGAAAAATGTACGCATTGCAGCGAGCGGGAACGTGCCGCCATGGAAGCAGAGCGTGCCGCCAACAAATACAAGCAGGTTGAATTTATGCAGCAGTTTTTAGGCGAAGAATTTGAAGCGGTAATAAGCGGCGTGGCGCGTTTTGGCTTTTGGGCAGAAACAGTGGAGCACAAATGCGAAGGATTAATAAGCATACAGGACTTGAATAGATATGATGAATTTCGCCTTGTTGAAAGCGATTACAGCCTGGTGGGCAGGAGAAGCGGCAAACAATTTCGCATGGGCGATAAAGTAATGATACGGGTAGTGGCAGCCAACCTTGATAAAAGGCAACTGGATTATGAGTGGGTGAAAGATGGCGGTACGAGAGAAGGAAGAAGCAGTAAAAAAGAAGCAGGGAGCAGGAAGAAGCAAAACCAGGGGAAGTAAAAATGAAATACATTGCAACCCTAAAATTATTATCATGTCAATAAGAAGTTTTCAGAATTTGAAAGTGTTTACTTTTTCCTGTGCATTTGAAAGCGGAAATCACAGGCTGTAAACACCGGAAATAATTCCTGCATCCCATACACTTCTTCTATCTACTTTTTGCATCCTACATTAAATTACATGCATTCATTCAAAGAGCTTACAATTGAATTTTCCAGGCGTTTCAATACGCCGCATTTTCCAAAATATCCTGAATCTTTATATGCTGCTAATGATTATTTTCTCGGGCTCGGCGGCAAGCGTATCCGCCCGGTTATGTGTTTGATGGGAAATGAATTGTTCAATGATATTCATGAAGATGCCTGGCAGGTGGCAACGGCTATTGAATTGTTTCACAACTTCACCTTAATTCATGATGATATAATGGATGCGGCGCCGCGGCGCCGTGGTTTTGAAACGGTGCATCAGAAATACGGCGCCAGCACAGCCCTGCTTGCCGGCGATGTAATGCTGGTGGTAGCTTATGAATACCTTAATAAAATAAGCAGCAGCCATTTAAAGCCCATCATTAACCTGTTCAGCAAAACGGCAAGAGAAGTGTGCGAAGGCCAGCAGCTTGATATGGACTTTGAAAAGCTTTCCACTGTTTCGCCCGGTGAATATTTAAAGATGATTGAATTGAAAACATCTGTATTGCTTGCCGCCAGTTTAAAAATGGGCGCTATAATAGGCGGAGCGGGAGACGGGAACAGCGATCATTTATATGAATTTGGAAAAAACCTCGGCATAGCTTTCCAGATACAGGATGATTACCTGGATGCATTCGGTGATCCGGAAAAGTTTGGTAAAACTGCCGGCGGCGATATCAGGCAAAACAAAAAAACTTTCCTGCTTATTCATGCTTTGCGTACGGCAACCGGCAGCCAGCAGCAGGAATTGCATGCTTTATTAAACAGCGATTCAAACGACAAGGTAGAACGTGTTCTTAAGATATTCCGCGACTGCAATGTGGATGAATGGGCAAGGCAATTAAAACAACAATATTTTGATAAAGCGCTTTTCCATATTGAGGAAATTGCAGTGCTGTCATCAAGAAAAAAACCTTTGCTTGAAATTGCGGAGTTCCTTATACAACGTGATTATTAGCTATTCATCCGGCGCATTTTCTTCGGCATCATCAGCATGATCTACAATACTGCCCTCTTTAAAAAGAATGCCCTGCAGAATGTCTTTCCATACAGGTTTCATGCGCAATAGAAATTCAAGGTCCATTCCAAAGTGCTTGAACTCTTCTTTCTGCGCATCTTTCATAATAGCTTTTGCAGTACGGTTTCTTTCAATTGCTATACGCTGCTCATACCAGTTAATAGCTTCTGCTTCTTCACCGAGGGAAGCTATCATACGTGCAAATGTTCTCGTTTTTTCCGGCAGCTCATTCGCCGGTTCATGGTACTGATCAAAACCCATAGATATTAATGGTTTTAAAGTGAGGAATGTAATATACTGAACAAACATTGTGCCTTGCAAAAAGCCGGCTCACAGCCGGTGTTTTTATCACAACCATTAAATCACATAAATAAAACAACCGAAACCGTACAGTTAATGTTTGCAAAGCGAACAATAAAATGTATCAGGCCTGCATGGAAATACTGCTGCCAATAAACCTTGGCACCGTTCTTTTTTTAGTTGCCTGTTCAAAACTATATGCCAGTGAAATAAGCTGCGGTTCGGTATAGGAGGCACCCATAAACGATAAGCCAATTGGCAAATGATGGATCATTCCCATCGGCACTGTAATATGCGGATAACCGCTGATAGCGGCCGGCATTGAATAAAAGAAGCCTACATCATAATCACCGTTAATCAAATCAATGCACCATGATAAACCATTGGTAACACCGCAAATGGCATCAAGCTTATGTTCGCCTATCAGGTTATCAATGATCAATCTTGATGATAAAGTTTTGTACAAAGCTTCTTTATATTCACCCGAGCCAAGATCGCCTTTTGCCTCACACATTTCCAATATTTCCTGTTTAAAGAATGGCATAGCCGCTGTCTCGTTCTGCTTATTAAAATCAATCACCTCTTTCAGTGTTTTTACTTTTGCATTGGCTGTTGAGAGATATTTATTCACACCGTCCTTAAACTCATATTGCAAAACGGTAAACTCTGCATCACCCAGATCGTTTAATGCCTTTTTCAGCTCAACTTCAACTACTGTTGCGCCCTGTTGTTTTAAAATATCAATTGCAGCTTTATATACATCAACTACCTGTTTGTTGCCCTCTAAAAATGCCTTCTCTATGCCAATGCGTTTACCTTGCAAAGCGTTTGCATTTAAGCAAACAGTATAATCTTTTTGAGCTTTACCGGTACTGTTTTTGGTTACAATATCTTCTTCATCAACACCGGTTAATGCTCCCAATAAAATCGCTGCATCTTTCACCGTTCTCGCCATCGGCCCGGCTGTATCCTGTGTTGCAGATATAGGAATAATGCCCGACCTGCTTAATAGGCCCACTGTTGGTTTTATACCAACAAGGCCGTTAACCGATGATGGAGAAACAACGGAACCATCCGTTTCTGTGCCAATGGCAACTGCGCATAAATTAGCTGCAACAGCAGCGCCTGAACCGGAACTTGAACCACTCGGGCTTCTTTCTAAAATATATGGGCAACGTGTTTGTCCGCCGCGGCTGCTCCATCCGCTTGAAGCATGTGTTGATCTGAAGTTAGCCCATTCACTCAAATTTGTTTTACCCAGCAGTATGGCGCCGGAGGCCCTTAATTGTTGAATAATGAATGCATCTTTTGTTGCATAATTGCCCCGCAAAGCAAGCGCCCCGGCAGTCGTCATCATCTTATCGCCTGTATTGATGTTATCTTTTACCAAAACAGGAATGCCATGCATCAGGCCGCGTATTTTGCCGGCCTTACGTTCGGCATCCATAGCCTCAGCAATCTTTAATGCATCCGGATTGACTTCAATTACAGCATTAAGCTTTGGCCCATTCTTATCAATGGCTTTAATTCTTTTTAAATACAGTTCGGTTATTTTTCGTGACGTATATTTTCCGGATTGCATGGCTTGCTGCAGCATGTCTATGGTCGCTTCATTCAGCTCAAAATCATCAATGTTGTTTTCCGGAGTATTTTTTTCTTCAGCAATGGAAGATGATGTTTTAAAAACAGGAGAAAATGCTAATCCGGCGGCGGATGTATGCTTTAAAAAATTTCTTCTCTGCATTGATTGCGTTTGGCAATAAAGATAATAAGAAAAAAGCGGGTTGGTATTTCCAAAGAAGCTTCATAAGCTGGTATGTATTTAGCTAAGTTAGTTTGGTTACTCATTATTATTACACTTGTATTATGTTACGCCGGACGCTTATCTTTTTAGTGATAGCTATTATCGCAGCCATTTTTGGTTTTTTATTGTCTTTAACAAGAGGAAGGTTTTAAATATCCCTTACTGTAATGTTACCGTCTGCATACCCGGTAATAATCTTGTTGGCCATGCCAACAAACAGGCCGGTTTCAACAATGCCGGGTATTAAGTGCAGGTCAACATTTAGCAGGGCGGGATCTGGTATAGCGTTGAAGAAACAATCAAGAATATAATGTTTGTGATCGGTTATATAAACCCTGCCTTCTTTTTCCCTCAGTTTGGTTTTTATATTGTATCTGGTTTCAATTGTTTGTTTTGCCTGTTTCCAACCAAATGTAATTACTTCAACAGGCAATGGAAAAGTGCCAAGCACATCAACGTTCTTCTTTTCATCCACAATAATGATTAACTCATCTGCTGCGGCTTCAACAATCTTTTCCTGCAACAAAGCACCGCCGCCGCCTTTGATGAGGTTGCCATTCCTGTCCGCTTCGTCAGCGCCATCTATGGCAATATGTAATCTTTCGACATCATCCAGGGAAACAAAATCTATTCCTTCTTCTTTCAATATGTTTTGGGTTTGAAGCGAAGTGCATACCGCCGTAAAATGTAAACCCTGCTGTTTGCGTTTGCCAAGCTCCTTTAAAAGATAATATACTGTGGTACCCGTGCCCAGGCCTGCAAGCATACCGTTCTTTACAAGATCAGCCGCATATATGCCGAGCTGTTTCTTTATCTCATCCTGTGTAAGCATGGCATAAAGATAATGCAGTCGCAAAAATGCCATGAATTTATCATTAACAATGTGTTGATAAACGTTATATAAAAAACATCATCCTATGTGCATTAATAACATTTAAACAATCAACAACATGAAAAAAATCTTTACACTCTTTTTAACCTTGTTTATTTTAAGCACAGCCGCTTTTTCACAGCAGTTTGCAGCCGCTATAACGTTTAGAACACCAGCCATACATATTGATTTTGGCAGGCGCTATATTGAATCCTGTTCTTTTACAAAATACGAGCGGGATAAACAAATCGCAAACATTAATAGAGCATATAACCAACAGGTAAAAGAAGCGATGAGCCTGCGTATAGCCGCATCAAAAAAAATTGATCTTATCCAGCATTGCAAAGGGAAAGGAATAATAAAATTGAAGCTGTGAACAGCCATTTTCTTGATAGCAGGAATAAGTATAATTACAACCATTACGACAGGAATTTTAACTGGATAAGATAATATCAGCAGCAGTCAACACACAAGCCTTTCCAAAATAACGGGAAGGCTTTTTATTATTTTAATTTTTGTAATAAGGAGCCAGCGCATGATTGGGTAATTGCAAAAAAGTATTGTTGACTGTCTGTGCGATCAACCAAAGCTATACAGACCTGCAGGCGTTTAAGGGAGTTATTGATAAAGCTCAACGATCACAGCGTAAATATGCTTATTGCCTTCTTTATCGAAAGATTCAATAGTAATAAGTTTCTTATAACTGTCTTTTGTGCCGCTGCTTTCTTTAACTGAAATAGAATCGCCGCTTGCAGCAAGCATGGCTTCCAGTTGTTTAAAGTTCTGGTACGAAATGACTTTTTGCAGCATGCTTGCATTCAACTCCACATTGGCTGAAACAGCTTCTTTAATTTGCCGGGGCATGGCCAGGCGTAAAGAATCAAGCGCCAGGGTTACATTATACAGATAGTTCTGTTTAAGCATCAATGCATGTGCACGTTCTTGTAGTGCAGGCTCTTTAGCTACAGCCTTCTCTGCTTCTAAAGCTGTTTTTTTCTTTGCTTTCTGTTGCTGTGCAATGTCAGCCGCCCGCTGCCTAACTTTTATTTCGGCTAATTTTTCAACGTGCCCATCTGCAACTTTATTAACTGCTGTGCCGGCGGCCTGCTTTACAGTTGCAGCATGTATTTCAGCCGCACTAACCGGCTGAAAAACGTTATCAGTTTTTTTATAGGCGGATGGATAAATTAATAAGCCTGCGCCTATCATCAAACTGAAAAAGCCCAATAATGCAGGCCGGAAGTTGATTGTTTGATGGTGCGCTGTATTATGCAATAACCTTTTTATTCTGCATAACAGCAGGTTTTCTTTCCTCCCCTGCAGCGGCATTGCCATGGCAGGCAGCACTTTCAGCCTGCCGAGCTTAAACAAGGCTTCTGCATAATGCATTGAATTATATCGGAACTGCAATACCCAGTCGTCGCAGGCATTCTCTCTCTCCTTTTCAATAATATCGCCCAGCATGACTGCAAAAATATTAAAGAAGAATATCTTATCCACCAGGCTCTGCAGCAGGTATAAAAGATAATCGGCACGTTTTATATGCGCCAGTTCATGCAGTATTATGGCTTCAAGCTGCTGTGTTGAAAGATGATTAACAGCCGCAACGGGAATGAGTATTACCGGTTTAAGAAAACCCATGGTAAGCGGGCAAATCACTTTTTCCGACAGGTAAATTTTTATTTTCCTGCGTATGGAAAACAACCGGGCATATTCCTGTACAAATATTCTTTGTTCGGCAGCTATTTTTTTAAGGTCATGCTTTTTAAGTTGCTGTGTGTTGCCAAATGCAAATGAAAGCTTAATCAGCTTATACAACAGTATGCATAAATATAAGGCAGCGGTATATGGCATGATGGCATTGATGACAAGGCCTGCGCCCGTTGCAAAACCTGTATTGGGCACATTGATTATTATTTTGGCGGCTCCTGTTTTATATGCATTAATGTAGGTATAAATAAACAAAACGAAACCGCTTAACTGTGCGCCAGATGCTATATTGAATTTTTGTGCGGCCGAAAATTTAAAGCTTCTTACTGCCACAATAACGCCAAGCCATAATAAGCCCATCTGCCACAGGCTGGCAATGAGGCCGTAAGACAGCGCCTGTAAAAAAAATGATTCGGAAAATAACTGCACGCTACTTACTTTTTAAAGCTATCCAATAGTTGCTGTATTTCGTTTAATTCTTCCTTGCTTGGCGTATGTGAGCCAAGCGCCTGCATTACTAATTGAGACCTGGAACCGCTGAATAAAGTATCCACCATTTTATTCACCAGCTGCCGCTGTGTTTTTTCACGGCTTATATTGGCCTGGTAAATATGTGTGCGGTTGCTGTCATCGCGTATCACAAGGCCTTTTTCAAACATGATCTGCATTAATTTAAGGGTGGTAGTGTAGCCGCAATCCTTGGTTACCACCAGTTCTTCATGCACTTCCCGCACAGTGGCTTCACCTCTGTTCCATAAAACCTGCAATATCTCCAGCTCACTATCTGTGGGCTTTAAAGTTTTCGTAGTGCTCATTATAATTATTTTAACAGCAAGCAATGTACGATTATATTCGTAAAATGAAAGTTAAGAAGAAATAATTTTGATAAATGGCACTGGCATGGGCCGTGAACCATTATGCATATATTGCGTTACATAAAAAAGGCGGGCACTGTCGGGCTCGCCTTTTTTACAATTATGCAGGATGATCATTAATCTTCCACTTTTACTTTGCCTTTGCTCTTCGCAATTACTTCTTCAGCAATGTTTGCCGGAGCAGGCGAATAATGCGAGAATTCCATAGTGGATGTAGCACGGCCTGATGACAATGAGCGCAACTGCGTTACATAACCAAACATTTCGCTCAAAGGAACTTTGGCTTTAATCACCTGGGCATTGCCACGGCTATCCATACCTTCCAGTAAACCTCGACGGCGGTTAAGGTCGCCGGTAACATCACCCATATATTGGTCGGGTGTAACTACTTCCACTTTCATGATAGGTTCAAGCAAAACAGGTTTTGCTTTTTTACCAGACTCACGAAAGCCAGACTTAGCGCAAAGCTCAAAGCTCATAGAATCAGAGTCAACCGCGTGGAAGCTGCCATCAAAAATACGCACCTTCATGCTTTCCATAGGGTATGCGGCCAATACGCCTGTGCTCATGGAACTTTCAAAACCTTTCTGGATGGCAGGTATAAATTCACGCGGGATGGAACCGCCGAAAATATCGTTTACAAACTGGAAAGCTTTACCGGAATTTTCCTTCAGCCACTCTTCATCCGCAGGGCCTATTTCAAATTGTATGTCAGCGAATTTACCACGGCCGCCTGTTTGTTTTTTCAACACTTCACGGTGCTCAATCGTTTTGGTAAATGCTTCTTTATATGCCACTTGGGGATTGCCCTGATTCACTTCAACCTTAAATTCGCGTTTCATACGATCAACAATAATTTCAAGGTGCAGTTCACCCATACCCGAAAGGATTGTCTGGCCGGTATCTTCATCTGTTTTTACACGCAATGTAGGGTCTTCTTCTACCAGCTTGGAGATAGCAAGGCCCATTTTATCAACGTCTGCCTGCGTTTTAGGCTCAACTGCAACGGAGATTACCGGCTCCGGTATAAACATATTTTCCAATACAATCGGATTGTTCTCATCACATAAAGTATCACCGGTTTTTATTTCTTTAAAACCAACAGCAGCGCCAATATCGCCCGCTTCAATGAACTCGATAGGATTTTGCTTGTTGGCAAACATTTTCATAATACGGCTGATACGTTCATTCTTGCCACTGCGCATATTCTTTACATAAGAACCGGCATCGAGATGGCCGCTGTAGCAACGGAAGAAGGCAAGCCTTCCAACGAAGGGGTCGGTCATGATTTTAAATGCCAATGCCGAAAAAGGCGCCTTTGGATCGGCCTTTCGTGTAATTTCTTCGCCGTTATCCGGGTCTGTCCCAACTGTATCAGGCAGGTCCAATGGCGAAGGAAGATAACGGCAAACGGCATCCAAAGCAGTTTGCACACCTTTATTTTTAAATGAAGAGCCACACATCATTGGCACAATACTCAAATCAATTGTTGCCTTGCGGATGGCTTCATGCACTTCCTCTTCACTTATCGTATCAGGATCATCAAAAAACTTTTCCAGTAATTTCTCATCGTATTCAGCCACAGCTTCAATTAACTGGCTCCGCCAGTATTCCACATCCTCCTTCATATCGTCAGGAATAGGTATTTCCGTATAGGTCATACCTTCTGTGGCATCATCCCAAACTATGCCTTTCATCTGGATCAGGTCAACAACCCCTTTAAAATTATCTTCTGCACCAATTGGCAGCTGCAAAGGAACGCTCCTGGCACCCAGCATTTCTTTTACCTGGGCCACAACATTCAGGAAGTCAGCACCGGCACGATCCATCTTGTTCACAAAACCAATACGGGGAACTCCGTAGCGGTTTGCCTGGCGCCAAACCGTTTCGCTCTGGGGCTCAACGCCATCAACAGCAGAAAACAAGGCGATAAGGCCATCCAGCACACGCATGGAGCGCTCTACTTCTACCGTAAAATCTACGTGCCCGGGCGTATCAATAATATTGAAATAGTATTTTTTTGTATCGGAAGTTGATTTTCCCTGCAACGTAGGGAAATTCCACTGGCAGCTTACGGCTGCAGAGGTAATGGTAATACCTCTTTCTTTTTCCTGCTCCATCCAGTCGGTAGTGGCCGCCCCTTCATGCACTTCACCAATCCTGTGAATCATGCCGGTATAACGAAGAATGCGCTCCGTGGTGGTGGTTTTGCCTGCATCAATATGCGCTGCAATACCAAAGTTTCGTTGTAATCTTAAATCAGCCATATAAGTTGTTATTATTTACAAAAATCCCGGGCCTTATCTGCACTAAAACAGAGGCTAACCTTCCTGAAATTTTTTTGAGCGGCAAAGGTAATATTTTTTGGTGTGCGGTTATACTTTGAAAGTTAATTAATTTGAATAAAAAAGCCGCTGAAAATTCAGCGGCTTTTTTATTATTTCTTAAAGATTATTGTATTAACCTTTTCTAAGATTTGGATGAGGAGCAGGAACTGTGTTCGGGCCTTCTTCTGTAGTTGGTATCAAATCTACAGTAGTATTGCTGCTGCCTTCTACGCCTGAAGACCAGATGATGCGTGTTTCAGAAATACCTTGTTTTTCAGTAAGGTAAGTCTTGATAGCATTTACATGATCCCAGCTAAGCTGTTGAGACCTCTTGTCAGAAGCGCCATAGCCAACCAGCTTTACTTTACAAGCAGGATTAGCCTGTAATTGCTGGGCTACGTTATCAAGCAGTGAAGTAGCTGTGCTGCTTAATTTAGCGCTGCCGCTCTTGAACTGTACGCTCGGCAGGCTGCCTATTGCGCAAGTGGGGGCTGCTGGCTGAATGTTCTTGCAGCATTCCGGTTCCGGGCAGGTACCTACGCCATCGGCATTAACAGGGAAGCAGTTTTGCGGAGTAAGTTTTTCCTTATCCTTGCAGTCTGGAACGCCATCACCGTCTGTATCAAGGCTAACGCCTTTTACATCAACTGCACAGCCTGCAGGTGTATTGGGTTCCACATCAAACTGGTCTGTTACACCATCGCCATCGGCATCAGGTAAAACAACCGGAGGAAGTTTCATGTGCTTTGGAGTGGCAACTTCATTATACAGGTAGTTGTTAGGATTAATCCACCACAACGGCGCCGTGCGCTTAGCTGAATTGCCGAGATTGAAAGCTATCTTAGCGGTAGAGAACGCAAATTTATCAGCGCTTCCCCTAACGCTTCCGGATTGATTGATATAGCCATCCAGCATATCAACACCTGTAAGCGGGGCAACGATTCTTTCTTCCACGCCAAAAGTAACCCTTGGGCTGATTTTGAAATCTATACCTGCACCAAAGGCAAGATTGTGGTATAAAGCCTGGTTCTTGTTTCCATTATCATCTTCATGGAATGTAGAGATAAAGTTCTTTGAATCCTTTTGATAAAGATCAAAGCGAACCGGGCCGGTTGCTGAAAAAATACCATCATCTGCATTACCCGCTGCAACCTGAGAAGCGGCAATACTGTAACCTACAAATACATAGTAGTTCACTTTAGGATTTCCCCTGTAAGAACTAAGTGTATTTAAAGAGGCGATCAAATCCAAATTCAACATGTGCGTTGTGTTGGATGAGTAAGGAATATAAGTTTTATATCCCGGGATTTTTTGAATGCTGGCAACATAACCAAGACGTGTAGAAAATACATGGCTCAATGCAAAACGGGCTGCCAGGCCGCCAGCAAAACCACCTGTATAGCCGCTGAACATCGGGCGGTCGCCAATAATAATGGCATTGCCACCAAGTACTGATAATTCCCACTGTCCACGTGGTTTTGCCGGATAAGGATTCTGATAGTTTACAAATTCATTATACTGCGTTGTATTCGATGTTTTACTTGAGTCATACGCCCAGCTGGCATCGGTTGAACTTGTTGAAGACCCGGTAGTAGATGAAGTATCATCCTGTGCATAGGATGAGATCTGCATTAGTCCTACAAGGGCTAAGAGCAATTTTAGCTTTTTGCTTACCATAGGTAAAATTTTAAATTGTTTAATGTTTCCCTTTGAAAATTATAACCACAAAAATACTCATTGATAATGAAATACCAAATTTTTACTATTTATTTTCTTTTGATTCAAACCGCTCTTATGACAAAAACTTTATTCATTATGCTGCTTCTCTTTTACCAATTAGTTTTCTCATATCTTGCAACTGTTTGAAATTTTAATGAAGAAAGCTATACAATTAATAGACCAAGATTTAACAAGGTTTGAAGAATACTTTAGCAAAGCGGTAAAAAGCAATGTCCCTTTGCTCGACAGGATTATGCAGTATATCGTAAAAAGAAAGGGCAAGCAAATGCGGCCAATGTTTGTATTGTTAAGCGCAAAACTGGGAGGGGAAATTACAACAACCACTTACAGGGCGGCTTCCCTTGTGGAATTGTTACACACAGCTACCCTCGTGCACGATGATGTTGTTGACGAATCTACCGAGCGGCGTGGCTTTTTTTCGATAAATGCCCTCTGGAAAAACAAAGTGGCTGTATTGGTGGGTGACTACCTTCTGTCCAAAGGCCTGTTATTATCCCTCAATAATAATGATTACAAGATATTACAGATACTTTCTGAAGCTGTAAGGCAAATGAGCGAAGGTGAATTATTGCAGATTGAAAAGGCCCGGAACCTGAACCTGAGCGAAGAAGTGTATTTCAGTATTATAAAAGGCAAAACGGCCTCTTTACTGTCTTCAGCCTGTGCAGCAGGAGCCAGTACAACCTTTTGTGAAGAAAAGAATATAGAAAAAATGCAACAATTTGGAGAAAAGGTTGGCATGGCTTTCCAAATCAAGGACGATCTTTTTGATTACAGCGCTGAAAATATAGGGAAACCTACCGGCAACGATATTAAAGAAAAGAAATTAACGTTGCCGCTTATATACACTTTGAATAATTGTGCACCAACGCTTAGAAAGAAGATTATTTACATCGTTAAAAACGAAAACCGCGACCCGGAAAAGGTAGGCTTTGTAATTAATGCAGTAAAAAATGCCGGGGGAATAGATTATGCAACAAAAAAAATGCTGAACTTCAGGGATGAAGCGCTGGCATTGCTGCACGAATTTTCTGTTTCAGAAATTCGCGATGCGCTTGAAGACCTCGTTAGATATACCACCGACAGAGAATATTAGACCGGAATCATGCAAAAAAGATGGAACATATTGCCATTTGATGAACCTGTAGCCTTGCAGCTGCAACAGGCACTTCGCATAAATAAAACGATTTGTAAAATACTTGTTCAGCGGAATATTGACACGTACGATAAAGCGCACCGCTTTTTCCGTCCGCAGCTCAGCCAGTTGCATGATCCCTGGTTGATGAAAAACATGCTGAAGGCAGTAAACCGTATTATTTCAGCAATAAACAGCAATGAAAAGATTTTAGTATATGGCGATTATGATGTGGATGGCACCACAGCGGTTGCCTGCATGTACCAGTTTTTGAGATCAATATATCCGCAGGTTGCTTATTACATCCCGCACCGGTATAAAGAAGGATATGGCGTATCTAAAGCGGGCATTGATTTTGCCTTCGAAAATAATTTTTCCCTCGTCATTGCGCTGGATTGCGGAATAAAATCCGCAGAACTTATCAGTTATGCAAAACAGTTAAATATTGATTTTGTTATTTGCGATCACCATTTGCCCGATGAAATAATACCCGATGCGGCTGCCGTGCTCGATCCAAAACAAAAGGATTGCAACTATCCTTACAAAGAATTATGCGGCTGCGGCGTAGGGTTTAAGCTCATGCAGGCTTTAAGTGAAGAACTGGGCCTGCCGCCCGAATCTTATTTAAAATATATTGATCTCGTTGCCGTGTCCATAGCCGCTGATATAGTTCCGATAGATGGCGAAAACCGCGTGCTGGCATTTTATGGGTTAAAAAAAGTAAATGAAAACCCTTCCGTAAGTTTAAAAGCCCTGCTTGCGCTGGCCGGCATGCAAAAGAAAGTGCATATAAACAGCCTTGTGTTTATTGTGGCGCCACGCATTAATGCTGCCGGAAGAATGGATGATGCAAAAAAAGCCGTTCAGTTGTTTATTGAAGAAGATTACGACAAGGCGCTTGAACTTGCCAAACTGCTGCACAACGATAATACAGAACGAAAAGAGGCAGACAGTAATATTACCGATGAAGCCCTGTCATTAATTGAAGGCGATGCTATATTAAAGCAGCGTAAAACAACCGTTGTTTATAAAGAGCACTGGCATAAAGGCGTTGTAGGCATTGTGGCGTCAAGGCTTATTGAAAATTATTACCGCCCCACCGTTGTGCTTACCAAAAGCGGGGATGTTATTGCCGGCAGCGCCCGCAGCGTGCCGGGGTTTAATTTATATGAAGCCATTCATGCATGCAGGGAACACCTGCTTGGCTATGGCGGCCATTTTGCAGCGGCAGGCCTGTCGTTGCAGGAAGCCAAGTTGCCCGATTTTATTGACAGCTTTGAAAAAATTGTATCGCAAACTATTACCGAAGAGCTGTTAATGCCCGAAATTATAATTGATGCAGAGCTGTCGTTCAGTGAAATAAACTTCACTTTTTTACATATTATTGAGCAGATGGAACCCTTTGGCCCTTCTAACATGCGCCCAGTTTTCATTACCCGGCGTGTGAAAAATACAGGATATTCAAAAGTGGTGAAGGAACAGCATGTGCGTTTTGTGCTGCAGCAGCACGACAAGATATTTACAGGCATTGGTTTTAATATGGCTGAAAAATTTTTCCTGCTTGAATTAAACCTGCCGCTGGATATTGTTTATACATTGGATATTAATGAATGGAACGGGGAGCGAATGATACAGGTGAAGATGTTAGACCTGAGGCTGTCTGCTTAGAAGCTGTTTCATTTTTTCGCACGGAGAGCACAAGAGCCGCTTTATTACGCTGTTTACGCCTTTGCACTGTGCGAAGAATTGCAGCGCTATTTTGAAAATTTAAACAGCCCAATTGTTTTAAGCACTTCACTGGCTTTGTCAACTTTATTTTTGAACAAGCCTTTATTAAGGTACTTATCCAGTTCCTTGTCAACTTTTATTACAGTAGGTTTTTGTTATCGTTTTTTGCTTGTTTCATGATGGAAAGTTAATCTTTTTCTTTGTCGCTAAGAATGCGCTGTATTCTGTTTGCTTTTCAAACGACTGCCAACCATTTTGTAGCAGTCCATAAACATCAAAGTCCTTTTGAATTTCTGTAAGATTATTTGTAATGCCAATTCTATAAAGTCTTGTCCTTGCTTTTGTGCTGCCCGTTGCAAATAACCATTGCATCCGGGTATTTTTCTATGAAAATATAAAGTGTTGAAGCAACGGTTACCAATACTTTTTCACTGTCGCCGTTGTTTGTGATTATTTCATCATCAATTTCTCCGGTTAATTCATCTTTGTCGCCAAAACTTAATTATAAAAGTTGCGAAGATGTGTTTTACTGTAGATAACAAGTTTAGGAATATTGCCACGAATACCTTTGCTTACAAATTCAAAAACCATTGAAGTCTCGCCAACAATAACCGGATACTTGTCAATTTTCATGTTGCCAAAGATAGCGTTCGAAAATTGTTCCTGAACTTTTACACTGTCACTGTGCATAGTTAAACGACTGTCTAAACGCTAATGGCGAAAGATTTGTCTTTGTCCTGAAAAGTTTGCTGAATGATTGAGAATGTTCAAAGCCTAATTCGTAAGCAATTTCGCTTACAGAAAGTTGGGTTGTAGATAGCTTTTCTTTGGCTTTTTCAATCAGTTTGTCGTGAATGTGTTGCTGTGTATTTTGTCCTGTAAGCGTTCTAAGTAACCTGCCTAAGTAACCTGGCGAAACGTTCAGTTTTTCCGCAACGTATTGAACTGTCGGCAATCCTTTTGAAATCAAATCATCGCTGTTGAAATAATCCGTTAATAATTTTTCCAAACGCTCCAGAATCTGGTGATTCGCTTTTTCTCTGGTAATAAACTGACGATTGTAAAATCTTTGAGAATAATTGAGTAAGGTTTCAATGTGTGAAATAATAATCTGCTTGCTAAACTTGTCAATGTTTGCGTGATATTCTTCTTTGATATTTTCTATAATTCCGTTGATGGTGGCTTCTTCTTTTTCTGAAAGAAACAAGGCTTCGTTTACCGAATAGTCAAAAAACTCGTATTGCTTTATTTTGTTTGCCAACGATGTTCCCCAAAAGAAATCGGGGTGAACGAGCAACACCCACCCCGATTGTTTTAATTCTTTGTCAACAGCAATGCTGAAAACCTGATTTGGCGACATAAATGACATTAGTCCTTCATCAAAATCATATTGCTGTTGCCCATATATTAGTTTGCTGTTGCTAAAAATTCTTTTGAGCGCAATCATATAAAAATCCAAGGTCAAACTCATTGGTTCGTTAACCTGTAAATGCTTAACGGTTTTAACGTTAATCACGCTGATTAATGGGTGTTCGGGTTTTTGTAAACCTCGTAACTGATGAAATTCGCTTATGGTCTTAATTCTTTTTGCCATTTTAATTTTCTTTTCTCACTTCCAATATCAATTTTCCACGAACGTGCCACGTTGCACTTTCCTTGTGTGCTTCGGCTACTTCTTCCAAAGGATACACTTTGCTGATAGTTACTTTCATTTTCTCGTTATCAATTAACGCTGCCATTTCGTTGAGCCAATAACGATGTTACCAGCAAGGCTAAACGACCGCACCGACAGACACTAATCAATCACAACACTGTCAAGACCTTTTTGCAACGCATTTTCTTTCAGACCTTCAATTCGCTGACCTTCCACGCGAAAAATTGTAATGTCAGTAATTCCAAGCAACCCAAGAAGAAATTTCAAATACGGACTAACAAAATCAAACGACTGAAAATCGCCTTCCGAATAAACACCGCTTGAAGCAATTGCGATATACGCCCTTTTGTTTTTCAAAAAACCTTCTACCGTTCCGTCTTCTCTGTAACGAAACGTAATCCCCGGTCTTACAATGTGGTCTAAGTATGCCTTCAATGTGGACGGAATTGCAAAATTGTAGAACGGTGCACAAAAGACATAAATGTCCGCTTCTTTCATTTCTGCAATTGCTTCTTCTGAAATTTTTATCGCTTTCGCTTGTTCAGGCGTGTGATTTTCGGCAGGTGTAAACCACGAACCAATTTGCAATCCGTCCAAATGCGGAAACGCTTCTTTTGCCAAATCTCTTTCCTTGACAATGCTGTCGGGATATTTCGCCTGAATTTTTTCAACAATTTCTTTTCCCAATTTTCTACTGATTGAAACCTCACCTTGTGGGCTTGTAATAATGTGCAACACTTTTTTACTCATTGTTTTTACTTTTAAATTTTTAATGCGAAAAAGATTAATTTAACCTAAAGCGGCTAATAAATAGTGGTTTACGAGAGTGGAAAACTCTATCGGTAACGATTTAGTAATGGTGGTTACTGCACTCGCTTTCATTTGTCCATAAAAAAGTCCCAAATCAATTGTGGAGCGTCAACTTCTTTATTCATCTTTCCGATTGCTTTTATAGGGAGTCTAAAATTTTGATTTGGAATAGTATGACCTCCATCAAACATTTTTATAACTGAAATTTTCTTCCCTGAAGAATTTGAGAAGTAATCGGTTTTAATTGCGGTAATTTCCTCATTTTTATTCTTAAATTTGGCAATGGCATTAGAAGAATCAGAATTATTTACATTCAACCAATAATCCAGTGTTTCCTGTGTACTACGAACAAATCCATAACTAGCTTCATTGACAAATACTTCTCCTCCTTCGTACGGAACAATTTCATCCTTCATACCACTAAAATAGATAAGTGAAATAGGGCTCTGTAGATTATTTTTAATGTAATTTGCATTTACCGGAAGATTGCTCGATATGACGGCGAATGACTTAAACACACTCGATTTTTCATTGGCTAATCGAAAAACCATAAAGCCACCATTTGAATATCCAACAGCAAAAATTTCTTTTTCATTTATACTGTACTCTGTTTTAAAAAAATCAATAATTTTTTGAGTAAATTCAACATCGTTCAAATTCTTTTGTTTTGCTTCAAAAGGAGCTTCTTTTCTACAATCGTTCCAGTGTCCCTTGTATCCTTCCGGATAAACTATAATAGCGTCTTTGTACTTATCTGCTAATAAATCAAACTCGTGTCCGGTAAAAATTTGCATCATAAATCCTTTCAGCTTGGAGCCGTGGTATGCGATAATTAATTTGGGATTGGGTGATAGCTGTTTTGGAATGTGATAAATAAATCTTCGGGTATAATTATCAACTGTAACAGAGTGGGATTTGTTGGGATTTGTAATATTCCATCGGTAAGTATATATAATTAATCCAAGAAATGTTCCCAACAATAAAAGCAATACAATATATGTCATTTTTAAAAATAATTTCATCAACATTCTTTTTACCGTACAAAATTAATTAACTTCGCTAATAATTTATTAGTAGTAAACAAAAGATTAGTAGTAATGTTTAGGTTACTACCACAAAAATATGAAACAGAAAATAGTTTTTTCAGAAGTGCAATGCACCAAACACATCAACGCAGTTGAAGACGCAATATATGTATTGGGCGGTAAGTGGAAATTGCGGATTATCATCGCTTTGTTCAGCGGACAAACACGTTTCAACGAATTGCAACGGACAATCAAAGGCATTTCGGCACGAGTGCTTTCAAACGAATTAAAGCAATTAGAGTTGAACAGATTGCTGAAACGAGTAGTGAAAGCTGACCAAACACCTGTTGTTGTAGAGTATGTTTATACGGACTATGCACTAACACTCAAAGACGTTGTTAATGCGTTAGCCGACTGGGGGCAAAAACATAAAAAGAAATTACGACAAACCGATAAGACAGACAAAACCTCGTAACTGATGAAATTCGCTTATGGTCTTAATTCTTTTTGCCATTTTAATTTTCTTTTCTCACTTCCAATATCAATTTTCCACGAACGTGCCACGTTGCACGTTCTTTGTGCGCTTCGGCTACTTCTTCCAAAGGATACACTTTGCTGATAGTTACTTTCATTTTCCCGTTATCAATTAACGCTGCCATTTCGTTGAGCCAAT
>NZ_JASGEX010000110.1:0-12302 GCF_047606085.1 Parafilimonas sp. | reverse complement strand
TCTACCAGTATTTTGAGGAGTTTCAATCGGCAATTGAGCAGTTCTTCTCTAATCTCGAATATCAATTGGATGAGCTGATATCTTTACTACAATTTAATTTCGGAATTATTAAAGCAACTTAGTATAAATATTGCTGCAAAAAAAAGAATTCCAATACAAAAAAATAAAGCTTTTCTTGATTTGGCAGGATTATATAAAAACGATAACGTGAACCTGAAAGAAATCAGAAAACAGGTATGGAGATAATATTATTACATCATTTTTCTTCTTCTCAATTAGCCATATCAGTAATTACAGGAGCCGAAATTATACAAGACGCCATCAACAAACAACACCAGGAAAAATTAATTAAAGTAAACACCGGATAAATTTGTGTATAGGCAATTTGTGCCTGCTTTATCGGCTTGTAAGATTAGTTCACGCTTTTACACGTCATTCCCGCGAAAGCGGGAACCTGATCTTAAATTTTAAAGTGACAATTATTCATCAGCAGGTACCCAATGCAATAGCAGGTGCCCGGTCAGGCCGGGCATGACGTTCCGGTGGTTATGTTTTATGCTTGTCTTGCTTAATGTAAGGTCAGCAATAAGAATGGATTTGTACTTTTGCCAATCAATAAGCACATTTTTATCCAGCGAGGAGTGTAAAGGGCTTGATGATGTATAAAGCCAATAAAAAAAGCATTAATTCATAGTTATTCTGATAGAAATGATAATGCAGCGATTTTTACACCATCGAACATTTATGTTGAATAAAAGATAAATAAAAACTCCCTTTAGGGCTGGGGTACATGAACAATTACGACATCATAATAACCGGCAGCGGCATGGGCGGCCTTGTTTGCGGAGATTTGCTTTCCAGGGAAGGTTATAAAGTTTGCGTTCTTGAAAAAAACAGGCAGATAGGCGGCTGCCTTCAAACTTACGCGAGGGATAAAGTGATATTCGATTCCGGCGTGCATTATATCGGTGGGCTTGAAAAGGGGCAAAACCTTTACCAGCTTTTTCAATACCTCGGCATAATGGATAAGCTGAAGCTGGAACGCATGGATGAAGATGCGTTTGACAAAATTATTATCAGCAACGATGATAATGAATACACGCTGGCACAGGGCTATGAGAACTTTACAGAAAAACTTGCAGCATATTTTCCGGGAGAAAAAGAAGCCATTAAAAAGTATTGCGATACGATACAGGAAGTTTGCACAAAATTCCCATTATATAACCTTGATGAAAAAGGCGGGCTGGAAGAAAAGCAAAGCGTGCTGGATATAGGTGCGCAAACTTTTATTGCATCGCTTACCAGCAATAAAAAGCTGCAGGCTGTGCTCGCAGGCAATAATCTTTTATATGCAGGCGCCGGCAACAAAACGCCTCTTTATGTGCATGCATTAATACTAAACAGTTATATACAAAGCTCCTGGAAATGTGTTGATGGCGGTTCGCAAATCGCAAAGCTGATAGCACGGAATATTCGTAATAACGGCGGAACAATTATGCGTAATGCAGAAGTGGTGCAGCTTGCAGAAGAAGATGGCGAAATAAAGTATGCCCAATTAAGCGATGGCAAAAAGGTATTTGCAAAATATTTTGTTTCCAACCTGCACCCCGCAAAAACAATTGAGCTTACACACACAAACCTGTTTAAACAAGCCTATAAAAACCGCATACAAAATTTAAAAGATACTGTTTCCTGCTTCATTGTAAACATTGTGCTTAAGCCTGGAACATTCAAATACCAATCGCACAATTATTACTATCATAAAGAAGGGCATGTATGGAATCAAACGCATTATACAGAAGATAACTGGCCATTGGGCTATGCTTTGTTTATAACGCCGTTTTCCAAACATAAAGAATATGCGAACGGCCTTACGCTTTTCACATACATGCGTTATGAAGATGTGCTTGAATGGAAAGACACTTTCAACACAGATTCATGCGAACAAAGCCGCGGCGAACTTTATGAAACATTCAAACAACAAAAAGCTGAAAAGCTGATCGCCCTGGCCTGCGAAAAATTTCCGGCGCTCAGAAACTGCATTCAGTCTTACTATACATCAACGCCACTTTCTTTCAGGGATTATATCGGCACAAGCAATGGCTCTTTATATGGCATTGCCAAAGATTATAAAGAACCATTAAAAACGTTTATATCACCGCGAACTAAATTGCCCAACCTGTACCTTACAGGCCAGAACTTAAACCTGCATGGCATTTTAGGCGCAGGCATCAGCGGCATTGTTACGGCAACTGCATTAACGGGCAATAACGACATCATTAAAAAGATAAAACATGCTTAAAACAAACAGGTTTGCACGAAGGCTTTTGCGTGTGTTTGGCGTTATTGTTTTGCTGTTTGTTTTGCTCGCTGTTTACCTCGTATGGGTATCGGATATAAAACCACCTAAAATTGCAAATGCAACCACTTCGCAATTAGAAAGAACGCAACACGACAGCAGCTTTTACACCTTAAACAATAACTGGTTTCGCAAAAGCAATTCAGGCCTGTATGAAATGTATGTGGAAGGCAGCTCATTTGAACGCGGCGTTATCAATGGCAAACTGGGCAGGGAACTTATTCAAAGCCAGGAAGATTATTTTGCAGAGCAACTGGATAAGATGATCCCTTCCGCATTCTACCAGCATTTTTTGAAATATTTTATTGGATGGTTTAACCGTAAACTACCGGATAACATAACAGAAGAATATAAAGAAGAAATATATGGCGTATCATTATCCGCTTCTGACAAATACAATTATATAGGCAGTAATTACAGCCGTTTACTGAACTATCATGCGGCTCACGATATTGGCCATGCCTTGCAGAATATGGCGTTGGTTGGCTGCACATCGTTTGGCACATGGGGCGCTATGAGCCAGGACAGCGCCATGATTGTCGGCCGAAATTTTGATTTCTATGTGAATGATGATTTTGCAAAAAACAAAATCGTTTTGTTTTGCAATCCCGCACAAGGGCATAAGTTTATGTCGGTAACATGGGGTGGTTTTATCGGCGTTGTTTCAGGCATGAACGATAAAGGTTTAACGGTTACGATTAATGCCGATAAATCAGAAATTCCAACATCATCTGCAACGCCTGTTTCTTTGGTGGCAAGGGAAATTTTGCAGTATGCTGAAAATATTAACCAGGCAATTGCGATTGCCAAAAAGAGAAAGATGTTTGTGTCTGAATCTTTTTTAATTGGCTCTGCAGAAGATAAGAAAGCTGTAGTTATTGAGAAAACGCCGGATACATTGGCTGTATATAATCCGCAGCAGGATTATATAATATGCGCCAATCATTTTCAGAGCGACGCCTTAAAAAATTCTGAAGCAAACAAAATGCAATTGAAAGAAAACGCTTCACCGTATCGCTATGAGCGTTTAGCACAACTGATGCGGCAAAACGGGCAGAACACGGTTGCCAAAACAATTGCCATTTTAAGGGACCATGAAGGATTAAATAATACCAACATTGGCCTGGGAAATGAGGGAGCCATAAACCAGTTTATTGCACATCACAGCATTATTTTTGAACCGGAAAAATTAAAGGTTTGGATTTCTACTTCACCCTGGATGCTGGGCGGCTTTGTTTGTTATGATCTTAATAAAGTATTTGCAATAAAAGGTTTGACGGCAGATAAAGAAATTTACGATAGTGTGGAAAATGTACCGGCTGATAGTTTTATGCAAACACAGCAGTTTAAAAGCTTTGAGCGGTACAGACATTACACACAACTATTATCAGAGGGCAAAGAAGCTAATGTTGACAGCATGATCGCCGATAACCCTGAATACTATCATGCTTATGTGCTGGCCGGCAATTATTATTATAAAAAGGAGGAATGGCAGAAAGCATTAGGTTATTATCAAACTGCATTAACGAAAGTTGTAACCACAAAGCCAGAAGAAGACCACATAAAGAAACAAATAGAAGCCTGTAAGAAAAAACTGTTATAGAATTGAGTTATGAATGGTCGGCGCTTTAAGGAAATGATCACTCACAACCGTCTATTCACAATCAGCATAAATTATCATCATGATATTTGGCATAGGCACCGATATTACAGAAGTTGAACGCATCGCCGCTTCTATAGAAAAACAAAGCGGTTTTAAAGAATATGTTTTCTCAGCAAATGAAATTGCTTATTGTGAAACCAAAGCGCATAAATATGAGCATTATGCAGCGAGGCTTGCGGCCAAAGAAGCTTTATCAAAGGCATTAGGCACCGGCTGGCCCGAAGGCACGCACATTAATGAAGCCGAAGTATTGAACGATGAAAAAGGGAAACCATTTTTCAATTTTACCGGTGCAACGGCAGATGTTATTTCTTCCATGAATATTGCTGCCATTCATATTTCACTTTCGCATACAAAAACAATGGCAACGGCTGTGGTGGTAGTGGAGAAAGTGTGACATATAATGCTTTCTCTTAAAGAAGACAATCTGTGACCGAAAAATTAATATTCACCGATGCAGGCACTATAAGCCTTAAAAAAAATTTTATAATAAAAAAATAAACTATTTTTGGTCTAAATATAGACTCATGAAAAAGATGAAAAAATATCCAATGAAAGATTCTGTCTTAAATGATAATAAATTGCAAGAACCTTATACGCCTTATGGCAGTACGGCAGTTGCTTCGCATTATGGAAGCAGCTTTTGGGATGAAATGCATACAGTGCCCGCCGCTGATAAGATAACGATAATTAAAAAAGGCATTTCAAAAAAAGAGCTGGAAGCTGTAAAGGAAGAATCCTGCCTGGATTACGATACATTAAGCAATATACTTTCCGTATCAAAAGCCAAATTACATGGTAAAAAAGGTGCAGAAAGGTTCGATCAAAACACCAGTGAGCGCATTATGTTGCTGGCCGATGTAATTGCTTATGGCCAGTCGGTATTTGAAGATAAAGAATCATTCAACGAATGGCTTAAAACAAGCAATATGGCGCTTGGCAATGTATCGCCTGTTGAATTAATGGATACCATGTATGGCATTGATGAAGTAAAGAAGGAAATAGGCCGGATTGAATATGGCGTATTTTAAACCCGCTTTCATGCTGCTATACAGGATAGGCGCTACGCAATATGCAAATGATTTAACCGGGGAAGGGGCCAGGCTAAATGGCGGAAGATGGAACCATGCAGGTATTCCCTGCATTTATACGGGCGGATCAAGGTCAATTGTTTTACTGGAATACTCAGTCCATGTGTCAATACACAATATAAAAAGGGCTTTATCATTTGCCACATTTTCTGTGCCGGATGATTCGGTTACAGAAATAAGAACCGCTGATTTGCCGGGCAACTGGAAAGACTTTCCTCATCCAAAAGAAACCAGAGATTTTGGCAGCAGGCTATTAGCTGCAAATTCCAGCCTTGTAATAAAACTGCCATCTGTAATTATCCCGCAGGAATATATTTATCTCATCAATCCTGACCATACCCCGATAAAACAGGTTAAAATTACGGAGGTTACAGATTATGCTTATGATGTAAGGGTGAAGGGTTGATAAAAGCTGGTGTTACAGTTAATACAAAGATTTCTATACAGGCATTGGCTTAAAAGCCTCCTTCAAATAATTTTTACTATTTGCTTTTAGCATTTATTTTTGCTGAAAATTAAATCTGATGGCTGAGCGTAAATCTTCTGGAAACTACTGGCTTCGTTTTTTGGGATGGATAGTGGTTTTAATTTTATTTATTGTTTTCTACCCGCAGTTATTGTGGATGGCGCTGCCCGGCATTGTAACTAATTTTGTGCTGGCGCTCGATTTAATGGATTTATAAATTATCCCATCAGATCAAGCAGTTCCTGCAACTCTCCATCTGTTTTTACCAATACATCCCTGGCTTTGCTGCCAAGGTTTGGTCCTACAACGCCCGCCTGTTCCAACTGATCCATTAACCTTCCTGCACGGTTATAACCCAGTTTCATTCTGCGCTGTATAAGTGAAGTGCTTCCCATCTGGTTTTGAACAATTAAGCGTGCTGCATCCTCAAACAATGGATCCTTGTCGTTCATGTCAAAATTTTTGCCTTCCATCTCTTTTTCATCTGCATATTCAGGCAACTGGTAGGCCTGCGGGTAACCAAGCTGATCGCCGATAAATTCGCAGATTTGTTCTACTTCGGGCGTATCAACAAATGCACATTGCAGCCGCGTTACTTCCCCATTATAGCTTATGAGCATATCACCTTTGCCGATCAGTTGCTCTGCGCCGCCGGTATCGAGAATGGTGCGGCTGTCTATTTTTGAAGAAACTTTAAAGGCAATGCGTGCCGGGAAGTTGGCCTTGATCGTGCCTGTAATTATATTCACGGAAGGCCTTTGGGTAGCGATGATCAGGTGAATGCCCACCGCACGGGCTAACTGCGCCAGCCTTGCTATAGGCATTTCTATTTCCTTGCCTGCAGTCATGATCAAATCGGCAAACTCATCAATTACCAAAACAATAAACGGCAAAAATTCGTGGCCTTTCTGCGGGTTGAGTTTCCGGTTCACAAATTTTTCGTTGTACTCTTTAATATTGCGGCAGCTTGCTTCTTTTAAGAGATCATAGCGTATATCCATTAAGGTTGCCAGTGCATTTAAAGTATGCACTACTTTTTTGGTATCGGTTATTATAGGCTCTTCTTCGCCCGGAAGCTTGGCAAGAAAATGCCTTTCGATAACGCGGTATAAACTCAGTTCAACTTTCTTAGGATCAACCAATACCAGTTTCAGCTGTGAAGGATGTTTTTTATACAACAGCGATACTAGCAGCGTATTGATGCCAACAGATTTACCCTGGCCTGTAGCGCCGGCCATTAACAGGTGCGGCATGGTGGCCAGGTCAACAATAAAGTTTTCGTTATCTATCTTCTTTCCTATGGCTATGGGTAAAGAGAAATTATTGTTTTGAAATTTTTCTGAAGATAATAAAGTCTTCATGCTTACTACGGTTTTGCGCACATTAGGCACTTCAATACCTACTGTTCCCTTGCCGGGGATGGGTGCAATGATGCGTATGCCGAGCGCAGCCAGGCTTAAGGCAATATCGTCTTCCAGGTTTTTAATACGGCTGATGCGCACGCCCGGCGCGGGCACAATTTCATACAAAGTAACTGTGGGGCCCACGGTAGCACTTATGCGCTGAATTTGTATGTCGTAATTCTTGAGCGTTGATATGATCTGGTTTTTATTGGCCTCCAGCTCTGCAGGGTCGTGCACAATTTTTTCGCTGCCATGTGCCTCCAGCAGGTCCAGCGAGGGGTATTTATAATTGCTTAAATCGAGCGTGGGCTCATAATTTACGAGCGGAGTTTTAAAGCAGGCTGCCGGCTCATCTACGTTAACAACCGTTGGATCAATAATTACATCCGTATTTTCATCGTCGGGAATTATTTCTTTTATCTCCAGCTCCACGTCGGCAGGCGGTAATTTTTTTTTCAGGTTGTCTTTGGGTGTTGCCCCTTTTGCTTCAAAATTTTCAATATGAATTAAAGGCGGATTATTTTCCGGGCCTGCTTCCGTTTCCTGCTTTTCTATTAAGTTCAGTTCAGTTGATGCGCCTTCGTTTGCTTCCGGCATAATAACCACAATATTGCCGTCTTCAGCTTCATCTGTACGCAACCTGTTGTTATTGGTTAAACCATCCTTTATACCGGCAGCATATTTTTCATTTATTGAAACAGCTGCTTCCCCAGGGGTATAATACGCATTATCATATTCCTCATCGAATAAATTTTCTTTTGTGGTTTGCACTGCAGCTATTGTTTCACCAGGTTGTTTTGGCTTCCTTTCCGGCAATTTAAAGCTTGGATTAAATCTCCATATAATATATGCAAAAAAAACAACTATGAGCAAAGCGGCCGTTCCCACATTGCCAATTAGCCGCACAAGCCCGTCCACCATTAAATCTCCGGCAGCACCGCCCCAGGCAAAATTTCTTCCAAAGAAAAAAGAAAATACAACGCTTAAAACAATAAGGCCGGCGATAAGATAACGAAGGTTGCGGGCAAGGTTAAAAATTTTTTTTCCGAATAAAAGATTTACGCCCAATACAAAAAAGAAAATGCAAAATAAGAATGACGCAATGCCAAAGCCATCGTTCATAAACAGGTTGGAGGCATAAGCGCCAAGCACGCCCAACAGGTTATCTACATGCACATTGTTCCGCACAAAAACATTTAATCCGGCGGCCACCTCGTCCTGGTCCTGCTGCCAGGTAAAGAAATAAGAAAAAAAGGCCAGGGTGAGGAATGCACAAACAAGCAGGCATACGGCGCCCGCTATCTTAGATGTACGTTCGTCTTTTACAACTTCTTTTATTGTAACGTCCTGTTCTTTATCAGGATTTAATTTTTCAGCGCTGGGCGCTTTACTATTTTTCTTTTTTAACTTGTTAGCCATACCTCAATCACCACAAATATAACGGAGTTAAATAAAGGGATATTATCCTTTAAGGGGATGTTCGTAATTACCGGCGGCAAAAAATTAGTTCTTAAGAAAGGGAGAAGGTATGGTTCCGTTTACTTATCTGAAGAGAAAAAAAATAAAAAATCAATAAGCGTTTTCTTCACCCTTGAATATGTTGAATACGGTAAGGAATATTATTCTTATGTCAAGCATTAGCGACCAGTTTTCCATATACCAGATATCATGCTCCACACGCCTCTCCATCAGCACAGGATCGGTGGTCTCGCCACGATAACCATTTATCTGCGCCCAGCCTGTTACGCCCGGTTTCAGGAAATGGCGTATCATGTACTGGTCAATCAGCTTGCTGTACTCTTCCGTGTGCTTCAGCATGTGCGGGCGTGGGCCGCAAAGGCTCATGTCGCCCATAAATACATTAAAGAACTGGGGAAATTCATCCAGGCTGGTTTTACGCATGAAGGCGCCTATTTTGGTAATGCGGGTATCATTTTTTTCAGCCTGTTTGTGGTCGCTGTCGCTGTTCACCGTCATGCTGCGAAATTTAAAACAACGAAACGTTTCGTTATCCTTTCCTGAGCGGTCCTGTACAAAAAATACCGGCCCTTTTGAAGATAGTTTAATCAACAGGCCCAATAATGGGGTAAGCCATGACATCACAAAAATGATAACGAAACTGCTTACTACTATATCAAAGGCCCTCTTTTTAACGCGGTTAAAAAATATGTCCAGCGGCTCATTACGCAAGGCCATTATAGACATCTGATTCATTTTATCAACTTCTACCAGGTTGTAAGCTGTGTTGCCTGTGGCATCTCCGGCCACAAAACGAAGCCTTACCATATTCGCTTCCGCCTTTTTTACCAGATCAGCCAGTTCCGGGTGATCCGAAGGCAAAACGGTAGAGTAAATCTCTTTTACGTTGTTCTTTACAGCGTAGTTGACACAATCCTGTATGGGATATAAAGGGCTTTTTATATTGGATTGCTTAACATCATTTCTATCCGAAAAAAAAGCAAGCAGTTCATAAAATCTGTCATTCTTATGAAAATATTCAGCTAATTGCTGTGCTTTGTCGTTATCACCTATAATTGTTATTTTTCGTGGAGGAACTGCTTTAGCAGTCAGGTTTTTTAAGAAAAACTCAGCCAGGTATGTTTGAAAAAAACGGCTTATCAAAATTAAAAAAGCGGTTGTTACAAAATAAACAGCAATAGCACGGTTGAGAAATTCCAGCTTTACAAAGCTATAGTTTACAAATAGTATCAACCCATACAGGAAAAGTATTTGTACAGCAAGGGTACGCCATGACTGGCGATATGTTTGTTCAATTGCAGAAATTACAGTATAAGTATATAATTTAAAAAAATAGGCGATAGAGAGCCATGAAACATTTATTATAACAATAGATAAGGCAAAGAATAATATACTATAATTATCATACGATAATAATATGCTCGCTGTGCCTGCCAGATTAATAAGCACAAAATCTGTAAACAATAATACAGATCGCAGAAATTGAAATTCTTTGTTGCCCATTTTTAATAATTGAATATTTTTTTCACAAGGGCAATACGGAGCTTCTGTGTTTACTCAGACCTAAACAAAAATAAGGATTAAATTCAAAATGTATCGAAAGCTGACAGATTCATTTTGGCTGTAAAGCCAAATCATTCTTGGTATATAAGATAATATTCACATTATTAAGATATTATGCGGTTGCAAGCAAGTGTTATAAAATTATTATTAGCCGGTTGAATGCCACCGGCATAAGATTAGCAGAATGAAGGCATCTAAGAAACAAAAAGCGTTTCAAATGTTCGTCCAGACGCAGACTTTATTAGGCGAATAGAACAGATGCACTATACACAATAACTAAGCTTTCGTTGCGTACGAAGTACGGGCAATGAAAGCAATGTTGAACGAAAGCAGCCGTTTTCAGCATCTGCCATATCTCTTCGCGGCTGAGGACTACAGGCAGCTTCCTGTCTTTTTTAATAGCCGGCAAATGAAGGTATCCATAAGCCAGCCCTTTTCTGTCTTCAACAGAAAGCGAAGCCCGTAAACAGTATGTTTAAAATAGGTTTGAGAGGGTGTTTTGCTGCGTTGCTGCAGTTCATACAGGTAATCCTTCACCTGTTCGGGATCAAGTGCTGTAGGCAGGCATTGAAAGTGTAATGCCATAGCTGCTACATGGCGGCTGTAATTATCAAAGGTTCGGGCACTGCGACCCAGGATAGAAATATTACGCTCGAAGCGTTGCAGCAGTTCTGTAAACCCGTTAACTTCACGGCAGGCACGGTTGAGGTATGTATTCCATCTTCTGGCGATTTTTTTCGTTGCCATATTCTTAAGTTTTTTGATAAGGGCTAAAGTTACGGATAGTGCGGAAGGCTTCCGCAGGTTTAGTTCAACAAGGGTTTGGCGTCAGGCGGGGCTGACAGTAAGTTTTCTCAACAGCAGTTTTTCAATTAAGCGTTCCGTCCCTGCGCGACGGAACGCTGTCGGCAGCAACAATTTGTTCAGCAATAGTTTATTAATTTAGCTTTTGTGTTCGGCGGGACGGATAAATCCGTCCCGCCGAACACAAATACTTACCGGTTGGTGGCAACCGTAACAGACCGTCCGCTCAAACATCAACGGACAGAAAAAAAAGACAATACTATGCTGACAAACATAAATCCGAAATTGCCAATGCGTGACAAAAACGCAACCAAAGACTTTTACTTGAATAAATTAGGGTTTATAGTGGGGGCTAAGACAGTATTTTCAGACATTATCCGCTAAACAAAATTTCAGTCTGACAATTTGGAAGTTTGAAAATATTGTAATTACTTTGTAATCACAATATAAATTTTATGGAACTTTCAGTCATTAATATCGGAAACTCAAAAGGAATCAGGCTTTCCAAAACTATCCTTGAAAAATATAGCATTAGCGACAAGATTGAATTAATCTTTGAAAAAGGCTATATCATTTTAAAACCTAAAGCTGAGCCAAGAAAGAATTGGGAAAAAGCATTTAAGAAAATGCACGAAAATGGTGACGACCAACTTTTAATGGACGATGTATTTGCAGATGAAAATTTTGAGGAATGGAGCAAGTAAATCAATATGACATCGTATTGGTTAACCTTGACCCTACGATTGGAAGTGAAATGAAAAAAACAAGACCTTGCGTTGTATTGTCGCCAAACGAAATGAACAAATATTTGCAGACAATTGTAGTTGCTCCAATGGCAAGTAGCTCAATGCCATATCCGACCAGAGTTGAAGTGAGGCACAAAGCCATTAAAGGCTGGATTGCAATTGACCAAATTCGGACGATTGACAGAATAAGAATTATTAAACGTTTTGAATCTTTGACAGACAAAGAACTTGAAAAAGTGAAAGCTGTAATTCAGGAAACATTCGTGGACTAAAACTACCACCAATAACAACGCTTTCGTTGCGTACGAAGTACGGGAAATGAAAGCGATGTTGAACAGCTTGTCCCGAAAAAATCGGGAAAACCTTCGGGGTCATTATCTTATATTATGGGGTTCTCAATAACTAACTGACTATCATCAGAAATGCGAAAAGGGTAGCGAGGTTTGAATGATAACAAATATACGCTCTTGGCATTTAAAAAGCTACCGAAGGTTTAGTTCAAAGCTTTTGTACATAGCCTCATCAACATATTTTCAATCAGCAGCGGTTATGGGCAGACGGAATACTAATTCCCGGGCAACTTCCGTGAACTTTCTATAATATTCTGTCCGGATATCCGGCAAGTGAAAATGGTAATATTGTAACTACCAGGCAGGAAACAAAACAGAGGATTTAAAAGTTTTTTGTTGTTTGTTGGTGTTCCTGTGTGTTTGCTGTTGTTGTGTCTT
>NZ_JASGEX010000109.1:0-6577 GCF_047606085.1 Parafilimonas sp. | reverse complement strand
TGCTTTTAAGCTTAAAAGCAGGTTCCCGCCTGCGCGGGAATGACGGGCAGGAACGAGAATTAATCTTGCCATCTGATAAAGCAAGTACAAATTGCCAATGCATAAATTTATCCGGTGTTTACTATAAATATATTAAGGCCATAAACTTTTTAATCGGCGATGCTTAAAATGTAAAAAAGATGAAAGCCCAACTGCTGGAACAATGTTTGACAAAGTAAAATTTTCTTTATTGATAGCATTTCATATTGTTTTTAAAGTTGTCACAAAGAAGAAAGGCATGTCCACTTTGGAATTAAGCAGGGAATTTGAATTACGTCAAAAGACATGCTGGGCATTTAAGTGGAAGATTCAACAAGCAATGCAAAGCAGCAAACAGTATCCCCTAACCGGCGAAGTTCATGTGGATGAATTTTTTATCGGCCAAACAGAAGAACAAAAGCGAGGCAGAAGTAAAGTGGCCGAAGGAATATGTTTAAGCGCATTCCGAAACTCCTATGTAAAAGGTAGTGCTGCACGACAGCAAAATATTTGCCCAAGGGGGGATAATATATTTAATTTTTCAAGTCATTTATTCTTTCAATTTTTATCACAGGCGGCTATACTTCTATCAGCAGTCACAGGCAGTTGTTGTTTTGTGCTGCAATTCTATTTTAAATCCTGGGGTAAGAATATACGGCTGCACACTCACGTTAGTATAGAATAATTCTGAACTGGTTGAAAGGCTCTGCATCAAAAAAGGCCGGCCCGTTTGGGCCGGCCTTCAAAAAACAGCCTTACGGTTTCATTTATCGCGCAACTATTAATTTGCGTATTTCCTTCTTGCCTTTTTCATCAATAACCGTTATAAGATAAGTGCCGGCAGCATAGCATGAAACGTCTATGGATTGCAGGAACGATTTTGCGCCCACCTGCACTTTTCTTTCCTGCAATGTTTTTCCTTTCATATCACTTACCAGTATGGTAACCTTGCCACTGTACCCGCTAAGTGAAAGATTGGTTTTGCCCGTTGCAGGGTTTGGAGCCAGCTTGATGGCATCGCCTGCATCGGCAGGCATTACAGCTGTAGCTGCTTCACCGCTGGCTGCTGCAGCTTTGGCCGCGCCATCATCATTTATAATGGTGCCGATAGCTTCTCCCTTAGCTAAAGTGGCATTAACCGGATTGTGTAAAACAACCTTAAATGTTTCGTCTGCTTCTGCTACTTTATCCCCTGT
Source organism: Parafilimonas sp. (assembly GCF_047606085.1). Classification (GTDB taxonomy): domain Bacteria; phylum Bacteroidota; class Bacteroidia; order Chitinophagales; family Chitinophagaceae; genus Parafilimonas. Next base: position 5,363 of record NZ_JASGEX010000109.1, on the reverse strand, counting down.
AATCAATACAGGTATTATCAGTTTTGTGATAGTGTTCGCGGGGAAAACCAATATGCCTGGTACGGCTATGTAATCAACGCCCGGAGTGGCCGTAATGCCTTTGAATGTATAGGTTGCTGTTACGGTTTTTGCCGGTTTTTCGCTCAGGCTCACACTAAAATACATAAGCTTATAGCCATTGCCTTCTTTAACTGATTTGTCAGCAACGGAAATTACAGGGCCAGACGGGGGCACTTCTGCGCACACATCGGGCGCCGTGGTTATGGTTAAATCCCATCCGCCATTAAAGTTACCTTTATCAAGGCCCGGATAATCATCTACCACATATAAGCTCCATGTGCCATTAGGATCTTCGCCCCCGAATGCGCTGTTTAGTGTAGCCAACCCTGCCGTGCCCGGGTTTTCATAAGGGCCTTCCGGAGCCGGGGAATCGAATACGTCGCCGGCGCCATAGTTGGTAGGTTTATAGGTTCCGGAAACAAGGCCGCTGCCTGCGGGCATAAGGCTTGCCGCATCGTCATCTAAAACCAGGTTAATGTCGGTTGTCGTATTCGGGTACTCCATAACATCAGACATAATAACCATTTTCTTACCACCCGGGCTTACGAGCAACACATCCACATCGCCGGGCCATGTATGGTTAAATTGTTTTAACCCTACGGTTATTTTGGTGATCTTTCCTGTTAAGCCTGATACAGCAATCGTTGAGGGATATGGCGAAGTGGCGCCTGTAAGCGGTATGGTAATCGCGCCCGTATTGGCAAAGGTAACCGGGTCGGATTGTGTTCCTGTTGTCCCGAGCTTTAAAGCATAAGTAACAGTGCCGGCATTAACACCGTTATCATCCAATGCAAGCGTGAGCGTTATACTATCGCCACAGTTGCCGGTAGCTGTAAATGTAAACGGTTTGGCTATGGTGTCCCCGGCGCCAATAGCGCCATAAGTTTGCGCGCTTCCGGGGTTTGTTACGCCGCCTGTGGCCTGCAGGGTTGCCACAAGATTGGCAGAAGCTATATTGCCCGTGTTTACCAATGGCAGGGTTACGGTAACCGTTTCACCGGGGTCTGGCGCATTATTAGGCGGAACGCCATTTTCGGAAGTAATGGTTACCGGCGAAGCTGCTTGTATATAAACTGCGGTAGCGCCGGCTGCTTCCAGCGCTTCGTAAGTCATAACGATGCCGGCGCCGGCATCTCTGTCGGTACCGGAAGCTTCTATATCAATAGCGCTGCTTACAAGCGCCGTGTGTATTTGTGCAGGGGTCAGATCAGGGAATTTAGACAGTACCAGCGCTGCTATTGCCGCAGCATTAGGTGCGGCGGCAGAAGTGCCATAAAATGTTTCAAACCCGGGTGTACTGGTTGCACATCCATCTGCTGCTGTAACATCGGGCTTCTGCAGCAAGGTGCCGCCATTGGTGCCGAATAATACATTGCCGGCTGTAATTTCCGTTCCATCGGGATGATAGAAGATCCTTCTCGGCCCGTCTGAGCTAAAGCCTTCCACCACATTGGATGAATTGAACGGGTCAGGATAGGGGCCTTGCGGGAAATTACTGTAATAAGGTGCGGCGGCAGGCGTGGCCGCCACCGTATAGGCGCTGCCTGCTGCGTTGTGGCCATACATTACGCCGGGAGTAGCAATGGCAAGCCGGCCACGATTTGTATTCAGGTGCAGCGCCCGTATGGCGGCCCCGGTATTTTTTATAATATAAAACCTGTACGTAGCAGGAAAAGCATAATGCAGGTATTCGTAAGGATTATCATCGCCATCCTGAACGTTGGTGGAAAAATCAACTATGCCGCTGCCGTCAGGGGTTGTTGCATAAATATCGTAATCATTGGAGGAAGCGCCCAGCGGGTCAGACCATTTTAAAGTTACCAAACCAGTGGTTCCTGTAACAGTATTATACAGGGCACCACCGCCAAAATCATTTACTGTGCCCGGGAATAGCGAAAGGCTTCCGCCATCAGTAAAATCGCCTTCCCACACACCGGCAGTGCTATCATCTACATTGCCAGAATTGCCGGCAGAAGAAAAATACAATGCACCTGAAGCAGTGACTGCATTTACGGATTGCGCTACGTTGTCATCCTGGAAAACGCCTTCTGCATAATAGGTTACATCATCTACAATAATATCACAGCCTGCTGCACGAAGGTCCAGTATGTTTTGGGCGAAGCTTGCCTGGCTGGTAAAGGCTGTGGCAAAATACAATTCAGCATCCGGCGCAATATCATGTATCAGTTCCAGCATGGCCCGGCCTTCATAACCGGATCCTGCCTGGCCGGGAAGTATGTTAAGCACGGAAGGCAGATCGCCCGTGGCCTGCGATGTTTCGTAATCATCAACGCCATCAGACAGCACACCTATTTTTACACCGGCGCCGGTTGCGCCAAAAACAGCCCTTGCCAAAGCTGCTTTATGCGTTGCATCGGCTTCCGAGGCCACAGAGCCGGCAGCATTGCTGTTGTAAGATGCATTGGGGCCAAGCATCTTATTTAATTTGTTGCGCACATTGGCGGCGCGGACGGCAAAATCTTTGCGGTTATTATCAGCGCCCGCATTCCCGGCTGCATGTTCTTTATTGCTGCTGCCATTTATGCGGGGATCATTATGTGTAGGCGCCTGCCATTGGTTTATATGCAGGATGGCCTGGCTGCCTGCAATCTCTTCCACCTTGTTTAAAGGCACATTGGCCACAATATTGCTGAACCGTTCAGAAGAAAAAATAATATCAGCGCCAAGCGCCTTCAGGTTGCTTAATAACTGGGGCGAAACCTGCGCTTCCATATCCACCTTTACTTTACCCTGGCTGTTTGTTTTTACGGTTGATTTCAGTGAAGGCAGCTGGCTTGCAACCGCAGTGTTGTTTTGCATTTTATACGCCACTAAAAGCCGCGACTCAATTTTCTTTTGCACCGGCGTTCGCGAGGCTTTTTCCTGCATTAAAAATTTAATTTCCTGCATTGCCTTTGGCTTGAGGTTTTGTGCATTCAGCCCTATTGCAAGAAATACGGCAATTAAGGATAAAACTGCATGCCTGCAGGCATTTCCTGATCTTTTAATCTGTGGAAAGATTAGGAAATGGATGGGTAGATGTTTTGTCATATATGTGTGTTTTTGTTAAGCCTTTCTTAACCATTTAGTTAGCTGACAGCAGGTCAGGATAGCTAATGAGGAGCTTACAAGATACTGTTATTTCTGATATGTATTATGATTTTGAACAACAATATCATAATACATAATCTGTTTACACTGATTAAAATCTTATTTAAAGCCTTGCAGGGGCGAAGGCTTGGTAGCAATTACAAATAACCCGGATTGCTTAAAGCTGCAGAGAGCAGCCTATCCAAAAGTTGTTGCACAGAAAAAACAGGGCCGACAGAGATATCGCTGCTTTGTTCATAAGCCCAAAAAATCTTGCAGAGATTTCTTCGTAGTAGAAAATGATAAGGCAGGAACCCGGCTGAATTTAAAAATGACTAAAGCAGGATGGTTTTAAATATATTTCCGAAGATGTTATTAGAGGCACGAAACCTTTCTCAAAGTTTCAGGGATTTAAAGTGAAGTGAAACAAGAGTACGCAATGATGTTGAATAACCATTAAAGATATATACATTAAAGTTAACGCCATGCCGCAAGAGATTTTTTACTTGCTCACATGGCGTTGTATAATTGCTTAAACCCCTATTAATCTTGATTAAAAGCTTTAAAGAGCTTTCCAGGTTAAGCATTCTTGATTGCAGAAAGGTATTCCTGCATGGTAATTTTACCCATGGAAAGCTGGTTGTATAAAAAGTTTTTATCAACTTTTGAGCTGCGTATCCGGCTTACCACTTCCCTGTCGAATAATAATTTTTTTAAATTTTTCATGGTATATAAGTTGTTTAATTTATTTTAACGTGTACTTATTACACATTAATACGCCAATAAAGAAAAGGTAACCCCATGCACTATAAAAGAATGCCAGTTTTTAATAAAAATTAAAATAAGAGGCCGTCTCTTTTTTCGATGCCTCTTATACAGCTTCCCTGCCCGTCCGGTCAGGCGGGCTTCAGATTCCACTTCACAGTGGGCACCCTTGCTCTTGGCTAATGTTACGCACTGCAACGCTCATTCGGGACTTACACCCTATAGATGATAAACATGCCTGACACACAATAAAAAAGCCTCACATTGCTGTAAGGCTTTTAACTGTTGCGAGGGGAAGGATCGAACTTCCGACCTTCGGGTTATGAGCCCGACGAGCTACCGCTGCTCTACCTCGCGATATATAAGTTTAATTAAATCTAAGAACTTGTGAACCGGGGTGCAAATATAAGGCGGCAATGCCACCGGGCAAAACTTTATTGAAGAATATTAGCTTTTCTTTTTAACGGTTGATCCTCCGCTTACATCCAGGTTCGTTACATTGGCTGCACCGGAATAACGAATGCTGCTGCCGCCGCTTGCAGTGGCCTGCAATTCTTTATTTACATTAATGCTGGCAGATGATGCGCCGGTTGCTTCTACTTTACAGTTATCAGCCGTAAGATCGCTGCCCTTAAAATTACAGGCCCCGCTGGCATCTATTACCAGGTCGGTGGCGCTTCCACTAACGTCTGTAACAGATGCGCCGCCCATATTAAAGCTTGTTTTACCGCTATGCACACTGCCTTTAAAATTACTGGCGCCGGTTTGAGACAGCACAAATGAAGCGGCGGTAAAATTCGTCTTTGTATTTGATGCGCCGCTTAATTCAAAATGTACATTATTCGCTTTTATCGTTCCGTTTAAATTGCTGGCGCCGGAAAGCTCCAGTTTAAAATCGCCCAAACTAACAGGATCAGTTATTTCCACGTTGCAGGCCCCGCTCACATCAAGCGCCTCAAGGCTGGTGAAAGTTATATATGCTTTTAAATGTTTGTTGCCCCAGTTCCAGCCATTCCATGCGCCATTTTCCACAAAAACTTTCAGCACACCGTTTCTTACTTCCGTTTTTATTTTATTGATGGCATTCGCATCATCAGAACTTACTGCCACGCCCTGTGTATTGCCCTGGGACAGATATAAGTTAATGGCGCCTGAGATGTCAATCTTTGTAAAAGCGCTTACGTTTCTAACCTGCGCATTGGGATCGCGAACTACGTTTTGTGCATGTAAGGCAAGGCTTGTTACAGCAAGGAACAGGCAGAGGATTATCTTTTGCATGATTTGTTTTTTTCGTATAACGAAGATTGTAATAAAAGGTTACACCAGGGCAAACGCATCTAAATTAGGTGGAAATAATTCCCAAATGTGGATAAGAATGCGGGTTTAAAGAGATTGGCCAGAAGTTATCTACGTTTGTCTTTTGTTAAGTATAAAGCAGGAAAATGCAT
>NZ_JASGEX010000108.1:0-25720 GCF_047606085.1 Parafilimonas sp. | reverse complement strand
CATGCCTGTCCCGAACTTGCTTCGGGAGAACCTCGCTATGTACCTGCCTCACCGGCAGGCAGGCATTCCCCTCCCGAAGCTGGTTCGGGACAGGTTGTGTGAGAAAAATTATCATGCTCGGTTTCATTCCTGAATGTTAATAAACTTCATCCAAAAATCTTTGTTGTACTTTTCCCAGGCATGGCAACCAAAAGGCAGATGCTGCTTATTGTTAGCAAACAGGTATGGCGCATTGCCTTCAAGAGCAAATAATGATGCCTGTTTTTTACCAGCCACTTTAAACCAGGCGAATTTTTCAGGCGCAATTTTACCCCAGAAATAATCTTCCTGGAAGTTATAATTATTAAAAAGATAAAAAGTATTATTTGCTATACTAAGGTTTTTTATCGTCAATAAAAATTGCTTAATGGAAGGATTATGTTTTAAGCTTCTGAGCACGCTTATGAATGGTATAATATATGCAAACGAATGAAGCACCCTTATAAAGCTTTCAATTTTTCTTAAACAAAATCCGCCGTTGCCTACGCCTATACAGGCAGAGGCCGGCGTGGCCATGCCCCAGCCTTCAAACCAGGGAGCGCCTATAAAATCATAATTGCGGGAACACCAGTACAGCAGCTCGTCTTTAAACACCCATGCATCAAGCTGGTATAAAAACATATAACGATAATCTTTGAACCGCTTATAAAAGTTTAATGACAGGCAAAACCTGTTATAGCGGGCAATTGAGGTAAAATAATTATCGCTGAACCGCTGTATGGTATAGCAGGCCTCTTCCGGCAGATATTTTACATAACAATCAAGCTTAAGAGAATGACTGCATACAAAACAAACGGGAAACCGGCCCAGGATTGCAAAACACTGCCGAAGCGAATGTTTCTCATTCTCTGATATACGGTTTTTATATACAGGTATTACAATAATTACTTCTTTGCTATAACGCATACTACTTTAAAGCAGGCTTCAAAACTATTTTTAATAGGCTGATCTTATTAAACCTGTACAGGCTTAATAACAGTTTTTCCTATTTTGCTATATGCAGCTTTGGGCACACCGGCAAAAGGCGCTAATATGCTATTATGAGAAAAGATGTTGTGATCCAGCAGCAAGCTTTTTAACATCATGGCGCATATACGCCCTAACAGCTTCACAGGAAGGCGCCTTTGTGAATACATCAGCCTGTCGTACCAATAATTGATAACAGGATAATAGCGGTATTTTTTAAATTCCCTTTTTTGCCTTGCATAATATTCATTAAACCATGCCAGGTTATGATGCTCATAAAGCAGGCAACGGTTAAAGTAGTGCAGTGCAGACCAAAGCGTATATCGCTGCTTATAGCTTAACTGAATTTTATTCATTATAACATACCGGATTATATCTTCAAAAAAATCAATCCTTTTTTTTAAGACCCCGGCATTTGCAACAAATGGAACAGCGCTGCTTATGCTGTCTCCGGTTTGCCTTCTTATAAAGCAATCCGGCTCTGAATGTAAAAACTTTTTATACTTTTTCCCGGAAAGCAAAAAGCGTACATGAAGGTCAAAATCCTGCCAGAAAGGAAGCGGCTCACGAAACCCTCCTATCGCAATTAAACTGCTTTTTCTATAGATCGGCCCGGTTATGCCCCATAGTGCATCCACTTTAAAAAATCTCGTTATATCATCTTCCTCATTTTCTGTATTCCATAACCCAATTATTTTATAACTGTCTTTATCAAAAAAATACATTGGGAAAACAAGGAAGTCTGCATCAGGGAATTTTCCAAAACAGCTAATCCTGTTTGAGAAGCAGTTTTTATCGAGCAAATCATCCGAATCGAGGAATATGATGTATGTGCCATGCGCATTTTCAATACCAATATTTCTGCATGTATTCGCTCCTTCAGGCAGCCTGCTGCGCTTAATTAATCTTATCCTTGGATCTGAATAAGCCATTGAGCAAACCAGCTCGCACGAACCGTCAGTTGATCCATCATCTACTATTACAGCTTCCCAATGGCGATAAGTTTGATTAATAACGGACTGCAGGGTTTCGCTTATCAGCCTTTTTCTATTGAACAACGGAATGATAACAGAAACTATGGGAAAACAATTTTCTTCTATACGCTTCATTTGCCCGGGCGGATTAAAAATGGGTTCTCTTAATTACAATGAAGTTAAAAACCGGTAAGCCTTTGAGCATATAATGCAAACATCTTTTATGCCCGAATATACCCCTTCTGAAAAAGGAATATTTTTCTGGTTTAATATACCTCTTAATTTTTTAATCGTTTGCTTTTCGCCGGTGCGGTTGTAATCGTCCATAATAATTATAAAATTTTCAGCCAGGCGATCGTTTAAAACCAGGTCTATAATTTCATAGCGTGAATAATCCGGGCTTCCCCATGGCCCGTCAATCACGACCATATCATATTTCCCGGGGCCTATATTATCCAATAAATTTTTATAACGGATCACTTCTGTGCTATCAATGGTGGTGTATTCTATTGGCAATAAAACTATATGCTTCTTTATTCCCGCTACCCGTACTGAAAAAAAATCAATCCATAGCGCATCATGCTCTACGATACAAAAACGGCTTGTGGAAAAAGCATCATTGTACTGGCAGGTTAATTTTGAACTTTCTCCCAGGCCAAATTCAAGAATATTTTTTGGCTTTATTTCATTATATATTCTGTATAATAAGTATAACAAGGAATAACCTGCCGCCCACCGGCCAGGACTGAAGGATTTATTTTGCAGCCAGGTTGAATCAGCAATCGTATTATTAAATATCATTGCCCAGCATAGCTCATCAGATTTTTTATTGAGGGAAATCAATTCCTGGCGAATGCTGATTTGACGCTTAATAATCTTGCTTACGCCTGTTTTATTGTAAAGCATTTTCAGCACGGAGGCCATCGTTAGAATATTTTAAAATCAGTTATCAAAACGCCCTGCCTTTCAGGCACCTGTTTTCCTGTTTTATAAAAATTTTCAAAGAAGATATTGAATGCAGCAACATTTTCAACCCAGTCTTCAATGCCCTCATTGCTTTCACAGAATATATTTACATTATACGTGCCCTGGCTTAACAGTATTCTATCAATTTTGAATAAGACAAAACCCTTCTCCGGGCAAATTTTATCAGTATATATTGCAGTGCTTAGCCAGGTAACCCGGTTTCCATATATATCATTGATGCCAACGTCAATTCTCAGGGTTTTACAGGAGCATATTTCTTCCTTTGAAATAAACCTTACTTCTATCTCAACATATTCCCCCACAAGAAACCCTGTTTTGGAATTGCCATTACCACCTTTAAATATAACATCAGTAAACCGCAGTTTGTTATTCCATTGCTTTCGCTGTACCTGCTCTATCCTTAATGCAGAAAATACATTCTGGCTTAAAAGGTATTTCTCAATAACAATACCGGCCGGGCCATAAAATTTCATTGCGCCCGCATCTAAAAGCATTCCGCTGTTACATAATTTTTTTACCGCCGCCATATTATGGCTCACAAATAATACTGTTCTTCCTTCGCCTTTGCTCACTTCTCCCATCTTACCCAAACATTTCTTCTGAAACGCAGCATCGCCCACTGCCAGCACTTCATCTACAATCAATATCTCGCTTTCCAGATGGGCCGCCACGGCAAAAGCGAGGCGTATATGCATGCCACTGCTATAGCGTTTTACAGGCGTGTCAATATATCTTTCCACGCCGGCAAAATCAACGATCTCATTAAACCTGCGGGTAATTTCTCTTTTGCGCATGCCCAGGATAGCGCCATTAAGGTAGATGTTGTCTCTGCCGGTAAGCTCCGGGTGAAAACCTGTGCCCACTTCCAGCAGGCTGGCTATACGCCCATAACCGGTTATCCTGCCGGTTGTGGGAGCGGTAATCCGGCTTAATATTTTCAGCAATGTGCTTTTGCCCGCCCCGTTGCGGCCGATAATGCCCACTGCATCACCTTGTTCAATTTCAAAGTTTATATCTTTTAAGCTCCATACCACATCCGTTTTGTCTTTCATACGGTTGCTGGTTTCGCCAATCCTCAAAAGCGGGTCTTCTTTGCCACGGATTTTAGCATACCAGCGCCTGAAGTCGCTTTGCAGGGTACCGGCGCCTATCTGGCCGGTCTGATAAAATTTTGAAAGGTTTTCTGCTTTAATGGCAATGGGCATTTAAAAGGTTCCCGTTATGTTTTTAATGAGGCTAGAAGATTTATACAAACGCCGGTTCTCAAACCGTATCTATAAAATTTTTTTCCGCCTTTGTAAAAATAATGGCGCCGGCGCACAGGGCTATAATGGCAAATCCTGCTGAATAACCCAGCATTCCCCAACTGAAACTGCCGCTGCCCAAAAAGCCATACCTGAAAGTTTCTAAAATGGCCGTAACGGGATTTAGCGCAATCAGCCATTTATATTTCTGGGGTGCGGCCGACAGGGGATAAATCACGGTTGTTGCATACATAAGCAGTTGCATGCCAAAAGTTACTACAAAAGCCAGGTCGCGGTATTTTGTCGTTAGCGAGGAAATGATCATTCCCAAACCAAGGCCAAGGCCGGCCATGATTAATACCAGCAAAGGAAAAAGCAGCAGATATAAGCCGGGCTGAATATTTGCACCTGAAAAAGAATAGTACGCCATACAGGCTAAAAAAAGCAAAAGCTGTATGCCAAAACGCACCAGATTGCTGATAACAATTCCTAACGGCATAATAAGCCGGGGAAAATATACTTTACCGAAAATATGGGCATTATCGCGAAAAACGGTGGAAGTTTTGGTGGTGCAATCGGCAAAATAATTCCATGCAGTAATACCTGCCATATAAAACAGGGGTTTTGGCAAAGCATCAGTAGATATGCCGGCAATATTGCCAAAAACAAGTGTATAGGTTACCGTAGTAAAAAGCGGTTGTATAAAAAACCAGAGCGGCCCAAGAATGGTTTGCTTATATACAGATACAAAATCCCTGCGCACCAGCAGCCAGAGCAGGTCGCGGTATTCCCAGGTATCCTTCAGTTTAAGATCAAACAAAGAATGTCTTGCCGCTATTTCCCAATGATGCTGCTGATAATCTGCCATTGCTTTAGCGCCTGCTTAAAAACAAAAATTGCATGTCATTAACTTAACGTACGTTCGATATAAGCCCTTCGGGCTTTAATATAAATAGCCGCCGGTTTCACCGGCGGTGAATCGGCGCCAGTTTATTGAACCCCGCCGGGGTTCAATAACAACCCTGCCTCATTTCCCCCCCATTTTATTCGGGGCTATTAAAATTTAATCCTCTTCGGGATTTTCCTGCCTGCCAATTCCTGCAACCATCTTAAACCCTGCTCCTTTTAAACAGCCGCTTCCACCAGGGCGCTCCCGCTGATCCATAATGCCCGTATCCCATGCTGTAATCGTAGCTGTAGCTTCCGCCATAAGCATAACCATAGCCGTAATAACTACGGATGCCTTTTACCTTTACATCATTTACGATCATAGCAAGGCCGGGCAGCATTTTCTCCCGGTATATGGTCTCCAGCATGTTCAACTGTTTACGCCGGGTAAACCGCTGGCGCACGATATACAGGCTCAGGTCGGCATACTCACTTAATATCCTGGCATCGCTTACCATGCCCAGCGGCGGGCTGTCTATCACGATATAATCAAAATTGGCTTTCAGGTAATCCATCAGCACTTTCAGCCGGTGAGACAATAAAAGCTCTGCCGGGTTAGGTGGAGCGGATACGGTAACTATAGTGTATAAATGATCATGCCCCTGCACCGGCCTGATAATTTTTTCCGGGGCAATATCACCTGCCAGGAAGGCCGCAAGGCAGGTCTTTGCTTCCGGCGCTTCCATGGCTATGCCGATGTTGGGGCGCCGCATATCAAAACCAAGCAGGAGGGTCTTTTTTCCTGATACAGACAGTACCGCTGCCAGGTTGAGTGAAACAAAGGTCTTGCCTTCGCCCGGCATAGCGGAGGTGACCAGCATGGTGGCGCCCTTCTTTTCTTTTGGCAGAAAATAGCGCAGGTTGGTACGGACAATTCTGAATTGCTCCGGCCATACACCCCTCACCCCTGCAACTACAATCTTCTTATGCTTTCCGGCAAAATGGCTGATCTCGCCAATAATGGGCGTTCCGGTAATTTTCAGTATCTCATCACGGGTGGTAACACGGTCATTCAGCAGGTCCATCAAATATACAATCAGCAGGGGCAGGGCAAGCCCGGCGAATATAGCCACTATGTAAATATTGGCATTCTTTATATTGACAGGCCCGCTGCTGGCGGCCTTATCCACCGCTTCACTGTTGCCTACCGATGCCGCCTGTGAAATAGCAGACTCCTCCCTTTTTTCCAGGAGATAGAGGTAAAGTTTTTCCTTAATGCCCTGCTGACGCTCAATTTCGAGCAATTGTTTTTCACGGGCCGGTATGGAATGCACCTTGCTTAAAGCGTTTTTATATTGCTGTTGTGTGGCATTGAAGGCGTCTGCATAAACTTTTTTCACATTTGCTACCGCCTCTGCTATCCTGCTCCGGCAATCATCCAGTTCCGCTTCCAGCGCCTTCACCTGCAGGTTTTTTTCGCCAAGGGTTTTTAGCATATCTTCTCTTTTTAAAACCCCTGCATTATAATTATTCACCAGGGCGCTTAAGGTTACATCGCCAATACCAAGATCAGAGGGAACAAGCCCATACCGGCGGCCGGGATTATTGATATAGCTGCCCACCATATTGGCTATGTTCATCTGCAGTTCCTGGCCGGATAATTTGCTTTCCAGTTCCTTTACGTTGCCCAATTTGGTTATACTTTCCGACCTAATATCAATGGAATTATTCACCCTGAAATTCTTCAAATCATTTTCCACCGCATTCAGCTCGCTGCTGATAAAGACTAAACGGTCGTCTATAAAACGAATGGTATTTGCCGCTATTTTATTGCCCTGCTCAATATTATAATTATTGTATTCCTCAGCCAGGGCATTTAATAAACCTTCTGCCTTGCGGGGCGCCTGTGAGGAAGTGGAAGCTACCAGTACAGAAGAATATTTGCTTAACGGGTTTACCGTGACGGAACCTGAAAGGCTTGCAGCAACCGCATCTGTGGGCTGCCATACCGCCCGGTATTTATAATCCGGCCTGTAATCCCGTGGATTGAGAATATTGATCACATAATCAAATTCCGGCGTGCTGATGACGGTATGGTTAGGTATTTTTACGGCTTCTTCGCCACGCAACACATATATACCGTCTTTTTTTACCTGTATGGTAACGCTGTAACTGCGGCCCGAATCTTTAATATTGGAAAATAGCAGGAAGCGGTTGGCGGGAACAGGCTCATATACTTCCAGGGTATTTACTTTGCCGATGGAATAATATGTTGTATTGAGCTGCCGCAACCTTACCACCCTCGCCATCAGTTGCCTGGATTGCAACACTTCAATTTCATTATAGATATTCGGCCTGGAAGTGGCAAGCAATTCAGATAAAACCGGGTTTTCACTGCTCTCCTTGCCGGCATTTTTAATCAGCACCTTAATGCTGGTTGAATATACGGGTGTCTGGAAATGAATGCAGGTTTGGGCGATGATAAGTGCAATGACGAGGAAGAGCAGGAACAAAGGCAGGTAGCTCAGCGACTTTATCAAAAGCTCCCTGAACGAAAATTCGCTTTCCTCTTCCCTGATAACCGTTTTTTTCATTGAAGTTGCAGCCATTATTTTTGCGGTTACCTGTTGGTTAAATTCAGGATGATGGCAGTTGCAGAAAGAAGGGTCGTGAGAATGCCTATGTAACGTATGCTCCGGGTAAGCATTACATCATTGGCAATAAATTTGGTTTTGGCCGGCTCCACATAGATCACATCATTCTGCTGCAGGTTATAATAGGGCGAGCGGAATATCTTGTTGGAAGAAATATCCACCCGGCCAAATTCCCGTTTGCCATCCTGTTCGCGCACCACCAGGATATTATCCCGTTTGGCATAGAGCGTAAGGTCGCCGCTTTGGGCAATGGCCTGCAGTATATTGATCCTGCCATCAGGTACCTGTATTGCGCCCGGGCGCTCCACCTCCCCCACCATATAAATAGTGAAGTTTACAATAGTCACTATAACTACAGGCCCTTTTATGTAATCATCCAGTTGCTTTTGCAGGTATTGTTGCAATTGCACCGGCGTAAGGCCCGCCACATGCACGGCGCCCAGTTGCAACAACTGTATATTGCCGGCAGAATCTACCAGGTAGCCCTGCATGGCAGCCGCCTGCGTGATATTAAAAGCATCGGCCGCTTCTTTGTTAATGGCCGTAATATGGATACTCAGCCTGTCGCCCGGCACAATAACCACTGGCTTATACAGCACAATGCTTTCCGGGCCGGTAACACTGTCATTCAGGTACATAGCATGCTGGAAATTCTTTGGCACACCACAGGAAGCAAGCGCCATAACAACCGCTGTGCAGGCAGGCGCCAGGGCCGATTTTTTAAAATAGAGAAGCATGGAATGATTATATAAACAGCGTTAATCTTATACCGTTTGCATTAGGAAATACATAGTAACATTCCAGTGCCGAACAAGCAACGCCGGACAATATCATCATTGCCTGTTATGTTGTTACTTTCCATCAAAATAAAAAGGGAAGCGCCAAAGCGCCCTCACGGCTTCGCCTACCTCACACCCATCGAAAACGGCCGGTGCAGGCAGGCAAAAAATCACCAGGGAAATAAGCTTGTTTCAAAAAATTTATTACCATGCTATAAAGGAGAAATCTTCGAAAAAATGTATAGATGCTGGTTCAGGCGCCTGGCAAACAATTCGTTTATCGGATTAGCAATTATATTTTATCGGATTAGCAACTATATTTTTAACGGATACAGAACATTACCAATTCAAGTTTAGTAGTTTTTATCTCTGCTACAAATATGAAGATAAAATAATTGTAAACAAAATTTAACAAACGGAATTTTCGGAGAGGCTCGTCAGCCAAAATATATGCACTGGCGCTTCAGGATTAAAACCCTGGATTAATTCCTTTATTATCCATTATTTTTATCAAAACTAAATTTGCTATATGCCTTCAATTATTACAACAAGAAAATTATACATCGCTGCATGCGCCCTACTATTTGTAACAGCCTGCCATGCGCAAACAACCATCAAAACAGGCAGCGCGCCCAATCCGGGCATTGATTATAAAAAGCTTGCCAATATAGATACACTGGTGAATGGTTATATAAACCGTAACTGGATAAAAGGCGTTGCCACCATTGTTATAAAAGATGGCCAGGTGATTCAATACAAAGGTTATGGCTATGCCGACGCTGCATCTAAAAAATCAATGGAAGCCAACAGCATTTTCCGCATTGCCTCGCAAACAAAAGCCATTGTAAGCACCGGCATTTTAATTTTATACGACCAGGGAAAGCTTTCATTAAGCGACCCCGTTTCAAAATACATTCCTGAGTTTGCGCACGAAACCGTGTTGGATAAATTTAATGCGGCCGATACTACTTATACAACGGTTGCCGCCACCAGGGATATAACCATTAAAGATTTGCTTACGCACACATCAGGCATTGATTATGCAGTTATTGGCAGCGATAACATGAAGGCTATTTATGCAAAAAATAATATTCCGTCAGGGCTTGGCGTGATGGATCAAAGTTTATTGTCGGCCATGAAAACGCTTGGCAGGCTGCCGCTGGCTTTTCAGCCCGGAACCCAGTGGCGTTATGGGCTGAACGTAGATGTGCTGGGGGGTATTATTGAAATTATAACTGGCATGAGCCTCGAAGATTTTCTGCGCAAAAATATTTTTGAGCCATTAGGCATGAGCGATACCTGGTTTAACCTGCCGGCAGATAAAGCCAGCCGCTTAACAACAGTTTATACGGAAGATTCGTTACATAATATTATTCCCTGGGGCAAGACAAATTTTGGTGTTGATCCCAATTATCCTGTAATCAGCAAACATTATTTTTCGGGTGGCGCCGGCCTGTCTTCCACGGCTTATGATTATGCGCTGTTTTTGCAGATGATAATGAATGGCGGCAGCTACGGCGGCAAAACCATTTTAAGCAGACGCACCACCCAGATGATGCTGCACCCGCAACTGGATTTTCTTTTCAACGGTAAAAACAATTTCGGGCTTGGCTTTGAAATTACAACTGATAAGGGCAGCGCCGACGGCAGCCGCAGCGAAGGCAGCTTTGCATGGGGCGGTTATTTCGGCACCACTTACTGGGCCGATCCAAAAGCGCATTTAATATGTTTAATTATGACACAGCAAAACCCTAATTCGCATTACCAGTTATCACAGCAATTTGAACAGTTAGTGTATGCAAGCTTAAAATGAACAGGGATAACAGATGCCTGAACCGAACAATCATTCAGCAATCAACCAAAAACAATATGGGCAAAACAAGGCTGGAAGCTTTCAGCGATGGCGTACTGGCCATCATTATAACCATCATGGTGCTTGAATTAAAAATACCCGAAGGCACAAGCCTGCAGGCATTAAAACCTGTATTAGCGGTTTTTCTCACGTATGCCTTAAGCTTTATTTACATTGGCATCTACTGGAACAATCACCATCACTTAATGCATTTGGTAAAACATATAAGCGCCGGCATTATGTGGGCCAACCTTAATTTATTGTTCTGGCTTTCGCTTATTCCTTTTGCCACAGGCTGGATGGATGAAAATTATTTTGAACCGCTGCCCGTTGCATTATATGCCGCATTGCTGGCAATATGCGGTATTGCATATACTATACTGCAGGCAACAATTGATAATTGCCATAAAAGCGAAGGCGCTTTAAAAGAAATAATGCAGGCACAGCGCAAAAAAGGCATTATATCTTTTGTTATATATATAGCGGCCATACCACTGGCTTATATAAACACAATCATTTCCGGCTGCCTGTTTATTGCCGTAGCCATTATGTGGATTATACCCGACAGAAAAATTGAGCGCATAACAACAACAGAAAGTAAATAACTTTAGCTCCTGTTCGTTTAAAATATTCTCTAACGACAACCAGTTAATATGACAACAAGAAGATTCTTCATCAAAACAACATCACTTGCTTCTGCTGCACTGTTCGTAAAACCCGGCGCATTGCACTTTAAGGATGCTCACATAGGCCTGCAACTTTATACAGTAAGAAATGCGATGGGCAAAGACCCGGCAGGCACGCTCGCCAAAGTGGCATCCATTGGTTATAATTCTGTGGAAGGCGCTACTTATACCGGCACAGAGAATTTTTATGGCCTGGATGCAAAATCCTTTGCCGCATTGCTTAAACAAAACGGTTTAATTATGCCCAGCAGCCATTACCGCCTGGGCGAAGACCAGGAAAATGGCAAAGATCTAATGGGCACTATTTTACATGACTGGGATAAAGCGGTTGATGATGCAAAAACTGCCGGCATTAAATATATGGTGTGCGCATGGCTTTCACCGGCAGAGCGTGGCAATGCAGATCATTACAAATTGCTTGCAGAACGCTTAAATAAGGCAGGCGAAACCTGTGCAAAAGCAGGCATACAATTATGCTACCACAACCATGATTTTGAGTTTACGCAAGATAATGGGCAGTTGCCTTACGACATTCTTTTGAGCCATGCAGACAAAAACCTTGTAAAGTTTGAGCTTGACCTTTATTGGGTAAATAAAGCAGGCCACGATCCTGTTGCTTTATTCAATGCAAACCCGGGCCGTTTTCCTTTATGGCATGTAAAGGATATGGATAACACGCCGCAACATGCTTTTACAGAAGTGGGCAATGGCGTAATAGATTTTAAAACCATCTTTAAAGGT
This sequence comes from Parafilimonas sp., assembly GCF_047606085.1. GTDB lineage: Bacteria > Bacteroidota > Bacteroidia > Chitinophagales > Chitinophagaceae > Parafilimonas. Next base: position 13,910 of record NZ_JASGEX010000108.1, on the reverse strand, counting down.
GCAGATAAAGCGGGCTTAAAATATTTCTTTGTTGAACAGGATATAACGCCCGGCGACCCGTTTATCAGCATTACAAAAAGCATTGATTATATAAAGAAGAACCTTATTTAAAACAACTTGTAGATTGTTAGCTGCCCTGTTGTTTTGTCTCTATATGCTGTTCGGCAAAATGCTTAAAATAATAACATTGGTTTAGGCATTTTTCAAAAGCTAAAGCAGTGGGTTAGTGCATGTTTATATCGAACTTGCGTTAAGTTAATGTCATTACATTTGAAATCTCAAATCTAAATTATGCAGGAAGCTTATATCATAGCCGGTTACCGCACAGCCGTTACAAAAAGCAAAAAGGGCGGCTTCAGGTTTTACAGGCCTGATGATCTTGCCATAGACGTAATCAAGGGATTGATGGCCGCCGTGCCGCAGCTCGAACCGCAGCGCATTGATGATGTGATTGTAGGCAACGCCGTTCCCGAAGCGGAACAGGGTTTGCAATTCGGGCGTATTATTGCGGCCAGGGCTTTGGGCATTGAAGTGCCGGGCGTAACGGTAAACCGTTATTGCGCCAGCGGGCTGGAAACCATTGCTATTGCTACTGCCAAAATACGAACCGGTATGGCGGACTGCATTATCGCCGGCGGTACGGAAAGCATGAGCCTGGTACCAACAGCAGGCTGGAAAACGGTGCCTGCTTATTCCATTGCCAAAGACGAACCGGATTATTATTTAAGCATGGGCCTTACAGCGGAAGCCGTTGCCAAAGAGTTTAATGTAAGCCGCGAAGACCAGGATGCTTTTGCATTAACATCACACCAGAAAGCAAAAAAAGCAATAGAAGAAGGCTATTTTAAAAGCGGCATTCTGCCCATTGGTATTGAACAGGTGTATGCGGATGAAAAGAATAAACGCAAAACCAAAACCAATGTGGTTGATACAGACGAAGGCGTTCGCGCTGATACTACGATGGAAGCATTGGCCAAACTAAAACCGGCGTTTGCGCAGAACGGAAGTGTAACGGCGGGCAACTCTTCCCAAACCAGCGATGGCGCGGCATTCGTAATCGTGATGGGCGAAAAAATGATGCAGGAATTAGGCATAAAGCCCATGGGCCGTTTGGTGAATTGCGTTTCTGCAGGTGTGCATCCGCGCATTATGGGTATTGGGCCTGTGGCCGCAGTTCCGAAAGTTTTGAAGCAGGCCGGTATGAATTTAAGCGATATTGATTTGATTGAGCTGAATGAAGCCTTTGCATCGCAATCACTGGCAGTTATAAGGGAGCTTGGATTAAAACAGGATATTGTAAATATCAATGGCGGCGCCATTGCGCTCGGTCATCCGCTGGGCTGTACCGGCTGCAAATTGACTGTGCAGATACTGAATGATATGAAACGCCTCAATAAAAAATATGGCATGGTTACTGCCTGCGTTGGCGGCGGTCAGGGCGTTGCCGGTATAATTGAGAATTTGTAGATAACCCGTGATTAAAGACACCGATACTTTAAACAAAAAAGCAATGCCTGTGGGCCTTCAAGTTTTAAGATAGTGCCTTAAATCAACTACATTGAAGTTAGTGGGATTGGCCTTACTTCAAATATTTCCCAAACCAGTCAAGGTAACGTTCAAACCTGTCTTTCATATAACCTGGCACGGATATGCCATGAAACTGGTTAGGGTAAATGACAAGCTCCGTAGGCACGCCCAGGCTTTTTAATGCCTGGTACATTTGTTCGGCGCCGGCGGCAGGCACATTAAAATCTTTCTGGCTGGCCATAAATAAAGTAGGTGTAGTTATCCTGTCAGCATGAAAGAATGGATAAGAAAGCTTTATCCATTTATCCGCATTCTTCCAGGGTGCGCCCAATTCTGTTTCGTATTGTGTTACATATTGGTCAACGCCATACATGCTTAATTGCAGCGAGCTGCCCGCGCCGCTGGCCGCCGCCTTAAAGCGCGTGGTAGTGGCAATAGTATAATTAGTAAGAATGCCGCCGTAGCTCCATCCGCCAATAGCCATGCGGCTGGAATCGGCGATGCCCTGTGCAATCAAATAATCAGCGGCGCCAAGAATATCCACCACTTCTTTATTGCCCCAGTCGCCATAAATGGCGCGTATATAATTTTTGCCCCGGCCACTGCTGCCGCGATAATTTACGGCTGCCACGGCATAACCGCCTGCCGCCAGTGTATTCCGTTCCCTGTCAAACTCATAATCGTCCTGCCCCACCGGCCCGCCATGAATGTACATTATTAACGGCAGCCTGGTATTTAAGGGCGCATTGGCAGGCCTGTATAAAATGCCCGAAACAAGCGTACCGTCGCTGCTTCTGCTTTGAAAGCCTTCCACCTTAATGGTTTGCAATGGCGCAAGAAATGAGTCGGTGGCATGCGTTAACCGCCGCAAACCGTTTTTTTCAAGCGCATATAATTCGTTGGGCGTATAAGGATCGGTCATGTTAACCAGCCAGTCGCCGTTTGACGGGTTCATCTCTGCATTCCAGAAAACTTTTTCGCCGCTGGCCAGCTTTACATATTTTTCGGTGGCAATATTAAAAGAAGCGATTAATTGCTGGCGGTCGTCTTCCATTAAAGCAATAATATTTTTTCCGTCTTTGCTCCAGCGCGGCTCATATAATTGTTTATCGAAGGAAGAGGAAATTAAATTAGGCCTGCCGCCATCTGCGGATATTAGCGCCAGTATATTCTGGCCATACATGGTAAAATTTTCGTCGCTGCTGCTTTGCAGGTAAGCAATGTATTTTCCGTCCGGGCTCCATTGCGGGTGGGTGTCTTCTCCTTTCCATGTGGTAAGCTGAAAAGGAATGGCGCCCTGCATCGCATCCATGATAAAAATATCATCATTCTCATTTTTATCTGCATCTTCCGTATGGTTGCTTACAAAGGCTATCTTTTTACCGTCCGGGCTCCAGGCAGCATCGCCTTCATTATAATTTCCCGATGTTAATGTATCAATATCATGCGTAGCCACATCAAGCAGGTATAAATGGGTTTTACGGTTATCGAGGTAGCCGGTTACGTCCTGCTTAAAATGGTAGCGGGTTATTACATACGGCTTTCGATTGCCGGATTCTGCGGTATCGGAATAATCAATATCATTCATCACCAGCAAAATCTTTTTCGCATCCGGGCTCCATACATAATCTTCAATATCATTTTTTACGTCGGTTATTTTTCTGGCTTCACCACCCAGCCGGTTCAAAAGCCATAGCTGCGTGGCCGCATCATCTTTGTGCGTATCATCATCATCGGCATATCTTGAAGAAAGAAAAGAGATGTATTTATTATCAGGGCTGAAGCGCGCCGTGCTCTCGCTTTCCTTTGTGTTGGTCAGTTGTACATTTTCTTTTCCATCCCAGCTTACCATCCATATATCATTATCGGTTTCATCCTTTGAAGTATCAACGGTTGAGACGGTATAAGTGCACCATTTGCCATCGGGCGACGCCTGCGGATCGGATACATCCACATAGCGCAGATAATCTGAAGGATTCATGGGGCGCTTTGTTTGCGCAGCAGCAAAGCCGTATATAAAAGCAAAAGCTGATAAAACATACACCTTCTTCATGTATAGCAGTTGTTATTTATTTGAGCGAATATAATTCGCCAACTGCGAAAAACCTGTGTATATGGTTTCATTTTTCAGTTTAAACAAGTGCATTATTTTGATTAAAATATATCCGGAAGCAAACATTGGCTGCTTAAACACAGTAAAGGCTCATTTTGTTTTATTCACAATATAGTTTGAGTTGTTCGCTAACAAAATAACCTGCCGATTAAATGAATGCTATATTTTTGATGCCCTTGTATGATAGCATTTGTAAATGGAAATTTTGTAACCAGGCTGCCTTCGCAGGTAATCGTTGACGTAAATGGCGTTGGCTACGATTTGCAGATAAGCCTGCATACGTATTCAGCTATTGCAAACAAGGAGAGCGGCAAACTGTTTACCTACCTGCACATTACCGAAAATGCGCATACGCTATATGGTTTTAGCGATGTGGAAGAGAAAGAACTGTTTTTACAACTGATAAGCGTTTCCGGTGTGGGCGCCTCCACAGCAAGAATGATGCTGAGCGGCCTGAAGCCCGATGAAATTATCAGGGCGATTGCAAACAGCAATACCAAACAACTGGAAAGCATTAAAGGCATAGGAAAGAAAACGGCAGAACGTATTGTGCTGGAGCTGAAAGATAAGTTAAACAAACTGCAAACCAATATGCCGCAATCTGCGTATTCAATAGGTACGGTGGGGGCAGACGCCCTGGATGCGCTGGTAGCCCTGGGCATTCAAAAAAATATTGCTGAAACGGCCATAAAAAAAGTACTTTCATCGTCCAATAACCTTTCAGTGGAGAACATTATTAAACTGGCACTAAAAAATCTATAGCTTATTGAGAAATTTTACTAAACCTTAGTTACACAAAAATTGATAAGATTTCTTGTTGCCAATAAACTTTTATTGATAACGGTTTTTGTATTGGGATGGTGCAGTGATGTCATTGCACAACATGCCGATACGGGCGGTTACTCCCTGCACGACAGCTTGCATTATCCTTTGCAGGACAGGCGTGGAGACAGGTTTACATGGGATTATTCCAATCCTTTCGACATAAGAGACACCGGGTTTATCAAACAGCATATTGAATACGACCCGGCAACCAATCAATATTATATAACAGAGAAGGTAGGCGATGTGATTTACCGCAAGCCCACCTATCTTACGTTTGACGAAATGTACCGCCTGGAAAGCCGGAAACAGGAGGAGGATTATTTCAACCAGCGCGGCCAGGCTTTACTTGACCTTAACAGGAAAATATCACGGCCCGAGCCTCGTGTTTACACCAGGCTTTTCGACCGCATGTTTGGCCTGGGCCCGAACGGCCTTAAAGTGGATATAAAACCACAGGGCACCGTTGACCTTACCATGGGCTACCAGGGCCAGGTAATTAAAAATCCCACCCTGCCGGAAAACGCCCGCAGGAACGGCGGTTTGGATTTTGACATGAATACCAACCTGAACATTAATGCCAGCATTGGCGATAAGCTGAAACTGCCCATCAGCTATAATACGCTTGCCAATTTTGATTATGAAAACCAGTTAAAGCTCGATTATAAAGGCATGGATGATGAAATATTAAAATCGGTGGAAGCCGGCAATATTTCGTTTCAAACCAAGAGCAGCTTAATGGCGAGCCCGCAAAGCCTGTTTGGCGTGAAAACACAGCTACAGTTTGGAAAATTATTTATTACTACGGCGCTGGCTAACCAGAAATCGCAGCAGCAAACCTTAAACCTCTCCGGCGGCGGCTTAAACCAAACCGTTAATAAAAAGCTGGATGATTATGATGAAAACAGGCATTTTTTACTGGCCCAGTATTTCAGGAAGAATTATAACAGCGCCATGGCCAACCTGCCGGTGGTAAACAGCCAGGTGCAGATTGTGCGCATGGAAGTTTGGGTTACCAACCGCACCAGCGCCACTACCAATACAAGGACGGTTGTTGGCTTTGCCGATATGGGAGAGATTGAGCCTGCCAATTCAAATATCCATGCCATTACAAGCGACCAGCTGCCCAAAAACACCACAAATGATCTGTATTCCACATTGCTTGGAAGCGCCGGTTTCCGCGATCCTTCCATAGTGAACAGTTTATTGGTGGCAAGAGGCCTTGCACCGGTAAACGATTATGAAAAAACCTTTGCCCGCAAGCTCGATTCAACAGAATATTATTATAACCCGCAGGTCGGCTTCCTGTCGCTGAATGTGCAACTGCAGTCTGATGATGTTTTGGGCGTGGCTTATCAGTACACATATAATGGAAAGGTTTATCAGGTGGGTGAATTTTCGCAGGATGTTACGCTCGATTCCACACAGGGCGTTCAGAAAGTGCTTTTTTTAAAACTGCTTAAAGCCACATCCCAGCGCGTAAAGCTGCCTATATGGAACCTGATGATGAAAAACGTGTATTCGCTTGATATTTCAGGCATGGATTCTACCAATTGCAAGCTGAATGTTTTATACCAGGAACCAAGCGGCGGCACAAAACGGTACCTGCCTGTAAGCGACCCCGCAGTGTCGGGCCAAACGCTTATACAAATCCTTCGCGCAGACCGGTTAAATGGCCGCGGCGATCCCCAGCCAGACGGATATTATGATTTTGTGAATGGGTTTACGGTAATAGCGCAGCAGGGTAAGATCCTCTTCCCGGTATTGGAGCCTTTTGGGCAGGACCTCGCCGACCTGGCCTTCCAGGGGGTAAGCCAGGATACCATAAATAAATACGTATATTTTCAGTTATACGATTCAATTAAAGCAATAGCGCAAACTTATGCTAACCTGAACCGCTATAAACTGGAAGGCACCGTTAAAGGAAGCTCAACCAGTGAAATTTACCTTGGCGCCTTTAACATCCCACAAGGATCGGTTAAGGTAACGGCGGGCGGGCAAACCCTTACGGAAAATGTTGATTATATCATTGACTATAACCTCGGCACATTAAAAATCATAAACCAGGCTATTATAAACTCAGGGGTGAGCGTAAATGTAGATTTTGAAAATAATGCCACGTATGGCGCCCAGCAGCGCAGCTTTTTGGGCTTAAGGCTTGATTACGTTGCAAACAAGCACCTTTCCTTTGGCGGCACGGTGGAGCGGCTGGCTGAGAGGCCTTACTATACCAAGGTGAGTTATGGTGAAGACCCGATACGCAACACCATGTACGGCTTCGACTTCAGCTACCAGAACAACCTGCCGGGCTTAACACGCCTCCTCAATAAGCTTCCTTTTTATAATTCTGACGCCATGAGCACCATCAATGCCTATGGCGAAGCGGCCGTGCTTAAGCCTGGCCATCCTTCACAAATTGGCGAAGGCAGCAGCGGGCTTATTTATATTGATGATTTTGAAGGCGCCACCAGCAGTGTTGATCTCCGGTATCCTTTTATTTCGTGGGCGCTTGCCTCCACGCCAAGCTCCTTCCCGGAAAGCCAGTTAACCAATAATCTTGATTATGGCAAAAACCGCGCAAAGCTGGCCTGGTATAATATCGAGCCCATCCTCCAGGATAAATCAAGCACCAATAACCCTTTGCGCGGAAACCTGAAAGAACTGAGCGATCCCCGTGTAAGGCAGGTTTATACGAATGAATTATTTCCCAACCGCACCACCAATATTACAGATGTAATTGCTTCCACATTCGACCTGGCATATTACCCCACAGACCGTGGCCCGTATAATTTTGCCAGCGATAAAGCCAATGTGGATGCCAACGGCAAACTGCTGAACCCGCAGCAGCGCTGGGGCGGCATTATGCGCAGCCTGGACCAGACCGATTTTGAAACCGGCAACATCCAGTACATTGAGTTCTGGATACAAGACCCGTTTATCAAGGACCCGTCAGGCACAGGCGGAAAATTGTTCATTAACCTTGGCAACGTAAGCGAGGATATACTGAAAGACGGAAGGCGTTTTTATGAAAATGGCTTACCCACACCGTCCACTTCCGCCGCCGTCTATAATTCAGCCTGGGGCAGAACGCCGGTTAATCCTATACAATTAACGCAGGCTTTCAGCAGCACCGAGAGCGACCGCCCATACCAGGATGTGGGTTTTGATGGCGAGGCCGACGACTCTGAAAGGGTGCAGCGCAGCACCTTTTTAACGGATATAGCCACCAATTTTGGCGCCGGCTCCCTCTTGTATCAGAAAGCGCAGGCAGACCCGGCAAACGACAATTATAAATGGTACAGGGATGAAAGCTATACCAGGGCAGGCACCGGTATTTTAGGCAGGTATAAAGATTATAATAACCCGCAGGGCAACTCGCCCATCTACACCGGCACCTCGCAGTTTTCGCCGGCCGCAACCTTATACCCGGACAATGAAGACCTGAACCGGGATAACACACTGAATGAAACGGAAGAATACTATGAATATGAGATTGACCTGAAACCGGGCATGGCCGTTGGCGCCACAAAGTACGTAACGGACAGGCGCACCGTAACGCCCCGTTTGGCAGACGGCGCCTCCACCACAGAAGACTGGTACCTGTTCCGCATTCCCGTGGAGGAATTTACAAGCAAGGTGGGCGAAATGTCTGATTTTAAATCCATCCGTTTCATGCGCATGTACCTGTCCGGCTTTGAAGACTCTGTTGTGCTGCGTTTTGCCTCACTGGATATGGTGCGCAACCAATGGCGCACCTTTACCTACAACGTAGATACAAGCGGCAGTTATACGCCCATATCCACCGCCGCTGCCACCACCATGAATGTTTTGGCTGTAAATGTAGAAGAAAACAGCAGCCGCCAGCCTATACCATACATGATACCGCCGGGCATTGAGCGGGTGCAGGAATTGAGCAATAACGGGGTGAACCTGCTGCAGAATGAACAGGCCATGAGCCTGCAGATAAATAACCTGCAAAAAAATGATTCGAGAGCCGTATTCAAAACCCTTAACCTCGACCTGAGGCAATACGGCAAGCTGGATATGTTTATCCACGCAGAATCCGGGCTCAGGCAATCGCCGCAGCTTGCCAATGGCCAGGTAGCCGCTGTTATACGCATTGGCCAGGACTTCCTGGAAAATTATTACGAAGTAAAAATCCCCTTGCAGGTAACACCATTTGGCACCACGCTGGCCTCCGGCATCTGGCCCGACTCTAATAACCTTAACCTTACCCTAAACGATCTTGTTCTGCTTAAAACAAGAAGGAACGCCGCTGCGGTAAACATTTCGCAATACTATTCTGAGCAAATCGGCAACAGGGTTTACAGCATTAAAGGCAACCCCAACCTGGGCGAAGTAGAAGGCATTTTAATTGCCATTGAAAATGAAACCACCAATACCATCAGCACAGAAGTGTGGGTGAATGAACTGCGCCTTTCCCAAATAGATGAAAAAGGCGGTTATGCCGCTTTGGGCCGGGTGGATATGCAGCTTGCTGACCTGGGCACACTCTCGCTTTCAGCCAACACTTATACGTATGGGTTTGGAACCATTGACCAGCAGATAAATGAACGCGCCCGCGATAATATGTTCCAGTACGATGCGGCTTTGAATATTGACGCCGGTAAATTGTTGCCAAAATCCGTTGGCCTTTCCATACCTGTATATGCCAGCATCAATAAAACCATTTTAACGCCGGAATACGATCCTTTCGACCTGGATATTCTGTATAAGGATAAATTAAAAATGCCCGGCATTAATAAAGATTCAGTGCGAAAAGCAGCCATCGATGTTACAACGGTTAAAACCATCAATTTCACCAATGTGCGCTTTGCCCAGCGCAGCGCCCAGGCAAAGCTTTGGAGCATAAGCAATTTCGATTTCAGCTATTCTTATACCGAATACAAGCAAACCAGCCCCACCATACTGCTTAATAATATAAAAACCTATCGCGGCGGGTTTGGCTATACCTTTAATGCCACGCCAAAATTTAAAGAGCCGTTTAAAAATCTTATCAGGAATAAGAGCCCCTGGCTTGCACCTGTAAAAGACATCAACTTTAATTATGTGCCGTCGCTGCTGGGTGTGCGGTACGATATTAACCGGCAGTTTGGCATGTATATTCCGAGAATAGTGAATACCTACGATTCCAAGGTGGAAAAGGTTGATACCACGTATGACAAGTACTTCACCTTTGACCGTTATTATAACCTGCGCTGGGATTTTACCCGGAGCTTTAACCTGGATTTTGGCGCTGTAGCTTATGCAAGGGTTGATGAACCGGATGGCTTGCTTAACACGAAGGAAAAGAAAGATACGGTAAGGCAGAATTTTTTTCATGCAGGCAGAAACACTTTGTACCAGCAGCATGGCACGCTAAGTTATAATATTCCTTTTGCCAAGCTTCCGGTTACAGACTGGATCAACGGGCGGTACAGCTATGCAACATCATACAATTGGGTAGGCGCCAGCCTGCTGGCAACCAGCCTGGGCAACACCATTGAAAACTCGCAGCAAAATGGCGTAACAGCCGAGTTTGATTTAACGAGGTTATATGCCAAATCAAAATTTCTTACAGCCATAAGCCAGGTGGATGATAATACTAATGCAGGCCAAAGCCCCGGCGACAGCATTCAGCCTCCAAAATCAAGGATAGAAATTATAACCGACTCTGCAGGCAACAAACTAAGAGGCGCTGAAAAAAGGCATGCCCTGCAAAAATGGCGTCAGCAAAAAAGAGATTACCGCAGGCAGCAAAGAAAGAATAGGCAAACCACCGGCCCGGGCGGCGCTGTAAAGGCTGCCGGCCAGTTATTGACCATGGTGAAACATGCATCCCTCACCTATAATGAAACTTACAACAGCCGTGTGCCCGGTATAACAACAGGAACAGGCTATCTTGGCCAGGACCAGAAAGCCAGCCAGCCGGGCTATGCTTATATTTTTGGCAAACAGCCCGATACCAACTGGCTGAACAAAAAAGCAAGACAGGGCGTAATTACCAAAGACACTTTGTTTAACCTGTTATATTCACAGGATTTTCAGCAGCAGATTAATTTTACCGCACAGCTTGAGCCGATACGGGAGTTTAATATTGACCTGAACATTCAAAAAACGCTTTCCAAAAATTATTCCGAGCTGTTTAAAAACCTTTCTTCCGGCACGGCATCATTTAACCATTTAAGCCAGCTGGCGGGGGGTGGGTTTTCCGCATCCTATATAAGTTTTCAAACATTGTTTAAAAAGTCAAATCCCAACCAGGTTTCCAACACATTTAAAAAATTCCAGGACAACCGCCTTACAATTGCCAACAGGCTTGCCAAGGCAAACCCATACTGGGATAAGACTTTCCAGTCTGACAGCTTCCCAACCGGTTACGGCCGCTACCAGCAGGATGTGCTGCTGCCGGCATTTATTGCAGCTTACACAGGTAAAAATGCAAGTACGGTGGGCTTAATAAATGAAAGCAATTCAAACATAAAATCAAACCCGTTCAAAAGCATTCATGCCTTGCCTAACTGGCGCATCACCTATACAGGGTTATCAAGGCTCCCTGCTTTGTCTGACCTATTCAGCAATATAACCATAACGCATGCTTATACCAGCACATTCAGCATGAACAGCTTTAGCAATTCCTTATTATATTACGACCCGCTGCACCTGAGCCAGCCGGCTTACCGGGATTCGGTATCGGGCAACTACATACCTTATTTCCTTATTCCGAGCCTTACCATACAGGAGCAGTTTTCACCGCTGATAGGCATTGATGTTACCACCACCGATCAAACATCGCTGCGGTTTGAATATGCCAAAAGCAGGATATTAAGCATGAGCCTGTACGATTACCAGCTAAGTGAAGTAAGCAGCAATTCGTTTACGTTTGGCGGCACTTACCGCCAGAAAGGGGTGAACATGCCATTCAAATTGCCTTTTATTAAAACCGAGCCCGGCAAAACAGACCTGAATATCAGCCTTGACTTCTCCATACGCAACGACCTGCAAACCAATAGTGTGCTCGACCAGGCATCTGCCTATAGCACGGGCGGGCAAAAAACGATCTCCATACAACCCAATTTTGATTACCTGATCAATAACCGCATTGACCTTAAATTTTACTTTGAACAGCAGCGCATCATTCCCTACATTTCCACATCGGCGCCCATCATCACTACAAGGGCCGGTATTGAATTACGCATATCTATTGCGCCGGGAAGCAGTGGTGCATCATCCGGCAATAATTAGAGGAGCAGGCGTTACAGGAACAGGTCGGGATATAAAGGGCCGCCGGGATTCACGGCATAGCCGGACAGATCGGTTATATTTTCGGCTTCCAATACTTTCTCATCAATAAAATTATTGCCGGTACATACGGCAGCCGCTTTACTTACAATATAATAAGCGGCATCGGCCATTATTTCAGGCAGGCGGCTCATTTGCATTAATGCATCGCCGCCCAGTAAATTCTTAACCGCAGCGGTTGCAATAGTAGTGGCCGGCCAAAGCGTATTGGAAGCTATATTGTATTTTTTAAATTCAGCCGCCCAGCCCATTGCCAGCATGGTCATATTGTATTTGCTTATGGTGTAAGCAATGTGTTTATCCAGCCATTTTCCCTCGAAATTTAATGGCGGCGACAAGGTAAGTATGTGCGCATTGCCCGATCTTTTTAAATGAGGAAGGCAGTGTTTGGTTACAAGAAAAGTGCCGCGAACGTTTATATCAAACATCAGGTCAAAGCGCTTTGCTTCTGTGTTTTCTGTATCAGTCAATTGAATAGCAGATGCATTGTTTATAACTATATCAATGCCATTAAAAAATGCAACAGCTTCTGTAACGGCATGCTGTATTTGTTCTTCCTGCCTTATATCAACCCTTACAGGCAAGGCATTGCCGCCGGCGGCTTCTATTTCTTTTGCTGCTGTATAAATAGTGCCGCCCAGCCTTGCATCTTCCTCCACGGTTTTCGCCGCCACAATAATGTTCGCTCCTTCTTTTGCCAGTTTCAGGGCAATGGCTTTTCCAATACCGCGGCTTGCCCCGGTAATGAATATTGTTTTGTTTTTAAATGATGGCATATATTTTAATTAACCATAAAAATAAAGATTTATAAATGCCGTAAATTAGCGGTATGGAAAGTATGTTGCACCCGCCGAGAACAGCACTGGAATTATTTAAAATACTTCCTGAAGGCACCCGTTGCCAGTTAATAGAAGACCATATCATTATGTCTCCCTCTCCCATCTGGAAGCACCAGGATATTGTAAAAATTATCCTCTTCCGCATTGAAAGCTACCTGAGAAAAAATCCCATAGGGAAGGTATTGAGCGATGTAGATATTTACATCAACGAAAAAAATGTTTACCGCCCTGATATTTTCTTTGTTGCGGATGAACAGATGGATATTTTAGGCGATGATGGCTACGTGCACGGCGCACCGCATTTGGTGATTGAGGTGCTTTCGCCGAGAGCTTCCAGGTACGATAAAACAAAAAAGAAAGAAATTTATGCGCAATACGGTGTAAAGGAATACTGGCTTATTGACCCTCAAACACTGCAATGCACAGGCTTTATTAATGAAAGCAACTCTTTTACACCACTTCCGTCTTCACAGGGCGCTTTTATGATTTCATTACTTGACCTTATGGTGCACCTGAAGTCCTAAAAAGTTTTTTACAGCGGTTTCCGCTTCCAGGCAGGCCTGTTCCAGTTTATCGTTAATGATGATGATATTGAACCGGTGTTTAAAGCTCAGTTCAAACACCGCTTTATTCAGCCTTGTCTGCAGGCTTTCCAGGCTTTCCGTTCCACGGGAATTTAAACGCCTTTTCAGTTCTTCAACAGAGGGCGGTTCTATAAAAATGGTAAGGCAGTTTTCATCGAACTGCTCAAACACATGTACGGCGCCCTTCACATCAATATCCAGCAGAGGCACTTTATTATCATTCCATATCCTTTCCAGCTCACTTCTGAAGGTGCCATAAAACTTTCCTTCATATACCATTTCCCATTCTAAAAAATCATCGTTCTGTATTTTATTATGAAAGCCTTCTTCGGTAATAAAATAGTAATCAACGCCATTGGTTTCATTGCTGCGGGGTTTTCTTGTTGTGGCTGAAACAGAAAAGCCAAGCTGGGGAATTTTATCCAGCAAATATCTGGTAACGGAGGTTTTACCTGCACCTGAAGGTGCTGTTATAATAATTAACTTGCCTGTATATGCGGCCATAAAAAAAATTGGCGTGCAAAATACGTCAAACAGTTATTTTTGCAGCCCGTTAATAATAAGCAGTTTATCAAAAATGACTCCGTAGCTCAGTTGGTAGAGCAGCTGACTCTTAATCAGCGGGCCCAGAGTTCGAGTCTCTGCGGGGTCACCTCTGGGAACATTTTGAAATTTTTTTCATTTTGTTCCCTTTTTATTTCGCTGAAACCCTTATCCAGATTG
>NZ_JASGEX010000107.1:0-11902 GCF_047606085.1 Parafilimonas sp. | reverse complement strand
TCACCATTGCCATTTTTAAATAGAAAAAATTGGATGATTTCGCTGAATTTGATGTCAAAGCCAATAAAAAATAGCTGTTTTTGCTACTATACAAAATTCCTGAAATCATTTCTAGACAGCTTCTTAGGATAAGAAATAACAGCAGCCCGGCAGGGCCAAACAAAAATGTAAGCAACATGCAGGGGATGAGCAACCAATGATTTATATTATAGCGAATACCATTCTTTTTAATAAACATGCCTGCAAGCAGGTCGAAAGCCAGGTAATGCACCCAGCCTGCAACAACCAATTTATCATTCTAAAAAAGTTTCTTTACACCGCCTATTGAGCTAAAGCCTTCCATATCTGCAGGCTTAAATGTGGTAAACATCAGCCAGGCATATACGAGTGACATTAGTGTAATGATTATACTTGTTATAAACTTATCGGAGGCCTGCCAGAATGGAAGAAAAATAAGAATGATCCATCCTGCCATTGCAAGCATATTTACTGCTGTAAATATTTGTTCGGGATGCATAGCTGTAATTTCTTCAGCAAATTTCTTTTACACGCAGCCTGCTTTCGTTGACATTTATCAATAAATAAATAATCCACATAAAAATTTTGCAAACACAGTAAAAAGCAAGGCCGCCAAACTCAGCGCTTATTTCTTATGTGGCTTAAATGTTCAGGTGTGACGCCTATGAATGAAGCAATCATATATTGAGGAACGCGTTGAATAAGTTCAGGTTCCTCGTCAAGCAGGAAGTAGTAGCGCTGCTCCGGCGTATAAGCACGCAAGATCGTATTGTGTTTTGAAAGCAATAAGTAAAGATGTTCTGCAATCTTTCTTCCGAATATTTCAAAAACAGGATGTTGTTTATATAAGTTTTGCATGTTGGTAAAAGAAAGATTTACGAGCTCGCAATCTTCCAAAGCTTCCATGTATTGTGCAGCCAGGGCATGCGTTAAAAAGCTTGCATATTCGCTTATAAAATTATTTTCCCTTATAAAAGCAGTGCATATTTCTTTGCCATCTTCAAGATAAAACAAACGCATCAGCCCGCTGTTAATAAAACATACGTGACGGCATATCTCATCTTTTCTAACAAAGAAATCTCCTTTCTTTAAATGCTGAACGATAAGGCATTCCTCCATCGCATTCCAGCTTTTATCTGTAATGGCCGGAACAAGCGTTCTATAGTAGGCTTTAATTTGCTGAAACATCTGTTTAAAAGATCCTCTTTTTTAATGGCAGTGTATAATTTTCAAACTGAATAGCCTGCAGAAAAAGCAGCCTCAACCACTCATTGGATTAATAAAGGTATTCTCTTCGCTGCAATATTCTTTGCCGGTATTGCATCAGGCATTGTTAAAAAGATATTCCAGGGACAGGCAACAAGGGCACTGAAAATAATATTTTTTGTTTCGCAAATATTACCGTCCGAGATAATTTAAAATAAAGGTGGCTGAATGGCCACCCTTTATCATTTTTGTAGTTACTACACTATAAAAAATGACGAACAATAAAATTACAGATTATGTCGGACAGCCGATATTTACGCAGGTACTTTCTTTGATAGACGGACCGTTGATACAATCGGCCTGCAAAACCCACCAGGCCGACAAGTTTTCCAGGAAGCTCTGTTTCAAAGACCACCTTACCACCATGCTGTATTACATTTTTGCCAGGTGCACCAACTTGCGTGCAGTTGAGGCCGGGCTTGAATTGTGCAATGGCAAGCTCAACCACCTGAACCTGAAAAAAGTACCAGCCCGCAGTACCCTCAGCGATGGCAATAAAAAAAGAACAAGCGATGTTTTTGGCACATTGTACCAAAGCCTCTATCAAAAATACAAACACATTATCTCGGACAGCCTGTTGAAACAAAGCATTGCCAGCAAACTTTATATACTTGGATATTTCGCACCATAGTTTACCAATTATTTCGCGGCAAAGTTTACCACAGGTTATTAGTTTTTTGCACTGACAATACGGCGTAAAGTTTACCACTTTCATTAATGGCGTAAGGGCATTTTATCACGGGCTTTGTTTTGCACTCAAAAGCAAAGCATGCCCAATAAAGTGATCACAATGCACCTTATACGTTCCGTTATCAGTTATCTTTCAAAAAGTTATTCCCTTCGTTCCATCAGCAGGGAATTAAACATATCACGCCCTGCCCTTACTGCTTATGCCGTCCGCTTAAAAAACCATCCGGGTTCTTTTAATGAGCTGCTGTTATTGGATGATGCTGCGCTCGCTTCCATTGTATATGCCCCTATAAAACAAATAACAGAAGATGCCCGCAAAGCAGATTTCAGCCAGCGGGCTGCTTACTTTTTAAGCGAGCGTAAACGTACCGGCGTTACCCGCCGGTTGCTTTGGCAGGAGTACTTAAAAGAATACCCCGGAGGTTATGGCTACACACAGTTTTGCGTACTGCTTTCGCAGTACCGCAGGACGGTAAGCCCGTCCATGCGCTTCGACTATAAACCTGCAGAAGTGGTGATGGTAGATTTTGCAGGGGAAGCATTGTCATATGTTGACCGCTTTAGCGGCGAAGTGATCAGTTGCCCTGTACTGGTTTGTGTATTGCCGTATAGTGGATATAGCTTTGTAAAAGCATTGCCCAATGCTTCGCTGGCGCAGCTAACAGATGCGCTGGGCGATTGCCTGTCTTTCTTTGGCGGGGTGCCCCAAAGCCTTAAAACCGATAATATGAAGCAGGTGGTAGTAAAACCATCCCGCTATGAGCCGGCCTTTACAGAAGCCTTCAATCAATGGGCGCAGCATTACAATATAGCTATCACCACTGCCAGGGTAGCCAAACCTAAAGACAAAGCGCCTGTGGAGAATGATGTAAAGATTACCTACCGGCGTATATATGCCCCACTGCGCGGCCAGGTGTTTTTTAGCCTGGATACTTTGAACAAAGCCATTTAGGAACAGTTAAACATCCATCATCATACAAACTTCCAGAGAAAGGATTACAGCCGTTCAGATGCTTTTACAAAAGAAGAGCTTCACCTGCTGCAGCCACTGCCTGCCGCTAAGTTTGTGATGAAACACCGCGTTCAGGCCAAGGTTCAGAAGAACTATCATATTACTCTCGGGGAAGACTGGCATCATTACAGCGTGCCCCACCAATATATCGGCAAAACAGTAACAGCAGTGTATGATGCCGGTATGGTAGAGATATACCTGCAGTTCCAGCGCATAGCCATCCATACACGCAGTTATAAAAAACATGGATACACCACCGTAAAAGAACACATGCCTGAAGGGCATCAGCACTTTTTTGAGCGCCGTGGCTGGACAGCCGATTATTTTTTACAAAAAGCCGCTGCAATAGGAACGCATACCCGCAGTTATATTGAAGGGATGCTTCATGGCAAACAGTTTACCGAACAAACCTATAATGGCTGCCTGGGTATTTTAAGATTGGCACTCAGCTATGGCAATGGCAGGCTGGAAGCCGCCTGCGCCCTTGCGGGCGAAGTATTCAACTACCGCACCATTAACAACATACTCAAAAACAACCTGGACAGGCAATCCCATCCCACACAGCAGGAGCTCTTTCAAACACCCCCGCACGATAATGTACGTGGCCCGGATGCTTACAAAGAATAACCGTTATTCAATCATTCATTCAATAAAAAATAAAACAGTAAAAACAATGAACACAAACACAACAGCAACATTAGAGCACTTCAACCAGCTTAAGCTGCATGGTATGGCGGCAAGGTATGAGGCGGTTACCCAACTGCACAGCCATGAACAACCTGATGCGCACCTGCTTACAGCACAGCTTGCAGAAGCAGAACTATCTTACAGAGCGCACCGGCGTACAGAACTCTGCCTCCGGTTGTCTAAACTGCGTTACAATGCTGTTCCGGAACAAATCAATTGCTCCGCTCAACGAGGCATCACCAAAGAACAACTGGCTGGGTTTTGTGATGGGAGTTTTATTGACAGGGCAGAAAATATTTTAATAACCGGCGCTACCGGCTGTGGAAAATCCTACCTGGCCTGCGCTATCGGAAGACAGGCTTGTATGTTAGGATACAGGACGATTTACTTTTCTATGAACCGGTTTATTGAAGCACTTGCCGCTGCGCGGCTGGATGGAACTTACATCAAGCTGCTTAACCTGATATCCAAAACACCCCTGCTGATATTTGACGATTTTGGATTGCAGCCGCTTACCCACGATATGCGCATTACACTGCTGCAAATACTGGAAGACCGCTATGCCGCCGGCGCTACCATCATCACTTCACAACTTCCTGCAGATAAATGGTATGATTACATAAATGACCCTACGCATGCTGACGCAATATGCGACAGGCTGACAGCAAACGCCCACAGGATATCGCTTAAAGGTGAGTCTATGAGAATGGTTGCACCACTATATGAAGGTATCCGGTTTTTCTTTTGCCTTTCTTAAAGTTTGCATCTTTATTTTCCGGACATCAAAAGATGCAGAATACGCTGGCCTGGAGTACATTATTTCTGAAATCTGACCCAATGGACGAAGAAGTGAATTTACCCACATCAGTGAATCCATAGTAATACCTTGCACCAATGCCCAGCCCTTTTACCGGCCCTGTTTTGAACTGGTATCCGATCCCAGCAACCGCACCTGCATCAATTTTTTCTGCAAAATCTTTATAACCGGTATTCTTGGCGTCTTCAAGCAACATATTAGCTTGGCCACCTATTTCACCATACAGCCCGATATTGGAATGGTATTTTAACACGATAGGAACAGACAGGTAAGAAAGCTTCAGGTCCTGATCCTTTAAAGAAAACCCGTTTTTGATTTTTGCCCCTTGTGTAGAATAAAGAAAATCTTCCTGGATTGACAGTCTGTCGGTAATGTCAAAGTTAACGATGAGCCCACCGTGAAACCCCGTTAACCCCTCTGTTTCAAAGCCGGCATTTGTAAAATCACTGTAGTTTGCTCCGCCTTTTATGCCGAAGTGAAATCTTTTCCAGGGACTTTGACCAAATCCCGCATGGGCTGTCAGAATAATTACAGCTAATAAAATTGTCTTTTTCATTTTTATTGTTTTTGATTTGAATACAACAAAAATATTCTGAAAAAGAAAGTAAAAAGGGCTATAATGACTGTATTATTGGATGAAAAGTCGTTTTTAATATTAAATTGACCATAAAAGATGAAATATATTGCCATAACATGTAAATTAAATTGCTAATGCGTTTTATCCTTTTTACAAATAATTGAGGTCAATTCTTTTTATACTCGCTTGGTGAAACACCTTCCAGGCGTTTAAAATATTTTCCAAAAAAGGACTGTGAAGGAAAATTAAGTCGGTCGCTTATCTGCTGCACGGTCATATCCGTTGTTTTGAGCAAGGCCTTGGCTTCCAGAATTACGTAGTTGTCTATCCATTCGCTGGCGGTTATGCCGCTGTTTTCTTTCACCACCTTGGACAGGTGTTTTGGGGTAAGGTATAATTTACCAGCATAAAATTTAAGGCTCCTTTCTTCTTTGTAATGGTGTTGAACAAGGTTCAGGAATTTCTCTACCAGCACCTGGTGTTTGCTTTTTTTTTCTTCACCTTTTTGCCGGCGTATATGTATATCATATCCAAATGCATAAAAAAAGGCCTTGGTCAGGTATCTTAATATATCCAAGCAATATGGATTGTCTTTTTGTGCTATTGTTCGCTTAAGCATCGTATAATAATCGGTAATGGCCTCCAGTTCCAGGTTAGTCAATTCTATATACGGTTGCTTCTGTATAGACATGAATGCCGGAAAACGTTCATCAATATTCAGGCTTTCTGTGAAACGGCTGGACATAATTATAAAAAGCGCTGAAAAATCCTCGCTTACATATTCGTATTGTAATATCTGGTCTGGCATAATAATGATAAATCCCGGGGATTTGGTTTCTATCCTTTCCATGTTGATCCTTCCGGAAGTGGTTCCTTTCAGGCAAATAATGCCTGTTGTAACATCCACTTTAAAAGGATAGTTAAATGTGGGCAATATGAGCGGCTTATCAATCAGTATAAAATCATTGCCAATTGAATCTGCTTCCAGGCCACTTAGCTGTTCCTGCCAGTTAAAAGGCAAAATAGATTTCTTCATAATATTTTTTGATAAACTTAAACAATAAATTTAACGAGGCTAATCAAAAGAGAATGTAAACAACATAAAATACGCTAAATAGTCCAATATATCATCAGTTACGATCTTTTTAGGGGAAATATTGCAAATAGTTTTGCACCCGTAAAGCTGAAACAGAAAAATGAAGTTCAAATTGATAATCTCCTGCTGTCTTTACCTGCTGACAGTTATTGCCTATGGGCAGGAAAATGTGGTGCGTAAATTAAGTATCCCGGAAGCCCTTAGCCTGGCCTTGGAAAACCATCAGCAGCTCAAAGTAGGCCGGGCAAAAGTGCAGCTTAGTGAAGACAAAGTGCGAGATGCAAAGCTTGAGCAGTTACCAACTATTGAATTTTCAGCCAATGCCTACTATTTAAGCAATGCCATTTTGTTAAGCCCCGGTTTTAAAAGTGAAGGCAGTTTTGACATGCCCCCGTTTGGTAACGGATATGCCTTGCAGGCATCCCAGCTTCTTTATAAAGGAGGCGTGCTGAAAAAATCGGTAGAAATGAGCGACCTGCAGGCGCAGCTTGCTGAACTGGACCTGGAAAAAGATAAACAAAGCATCAGGTTTCTTGTCATATCCAATTACCTGGATATACTTAAACTGCTTAACCAGAAAAAAGTACTGCTTCAAAACAAAAGCCTGGCTGAACAGCGCCTTGCCAACATTACCAAACTGTATGCAGAAAATATGGTAACGCGTAATGAAATCATCCGCGCCCAGCTACAAATAAAGGGATTGGAACAAAATATTGCCGTAGTTGAAAATAACCATTCCATTTTGAGCAACCGGATGAGTTATGCACTGGGTTTGCCACATGATGTGCTGATAGAGCCAGCCGGGAACATCCCGGAGCCTGGCGTGATGGCGCTCGCCGATTATATGGCGCTCGCCCAAAAAAATAATCCTTTCCTGCTTGCTGCAGAAAAAAATATCAGTATTGCTGAAAAACATGTGGATATTATAAAAACAGAGCGTTATCCGGCCCTTTCAGCCTTTGCCGGTTATAACCTGGCCCGTCCCATTACCCAGGTGCTGCCTCCTGTAGATATGTACAGTGGTGTATGGCAGGCAGGGGTTGCCCTGAGCTATAATATTGATAACCTGTTTAAGACAGGCCAAAAAATTAAAACAGGCAGGACGCAGGCTGAAGTTGCCCGCAATACCCTTGAACTAAGCCGCCAGAATGTAGAAATGGATATAACGGCTGCTTATAAACAATATCAGGAAGCGGTAAAACAGGCAAAGCTGATGGAAAAAGCGCAACAACTGGCTAATGAGAACTACAAGATCATTGAAGCAAAATACCTGAACCAACTGGCTATTACCGCTGAGATGACAGATGCGGCGGCGGCTAAACTCGACGCCGGAATGCAGTATGCCAATGCACAGGCAGGCGTGCTTTTTCAATATTACACTTTGCTGAAAACAGCCGGGGCTTTATAGAAAAAATCCTTAAGAAAAACAGTAACACATCAACGATAGAAATTATGTCTGAAGAAAAAAATAACAATACACATCAGGCTCCTGAAATGAGAGAAAGCCGGCAGGGGCAATCAAATACCAGGCCGGTACAGCAACAGCCAGCAACCGTTGAAGATACCCGCACCAAATCGAAAAACAGGTTAAAGGCAGGCATTGTTAATTTATTGACCTTTATTATCGTTGCCGGCTTGTTTTTTTGGATTGCGAAAAAATATTTCCATATCGGGGAAACAGATTTCACTAATGCTGCACAGGTTGAGGAATTCATCAACCCGATCAATACCCGGGTTTCAGCGTACATCAGGGAAATACGTTTTATCGAACACCAGCCGGTCAGAAAAGGCGATACTCTGGTGGTGCTGGATGACCGTGAAATACATACACAGGTAGCACAGGCAGAAGCTGCCTTTCAGAATACCCTGGCTTCTAGGCACGTAACTTCCTCTATGGTGAACACAATAGCCAATAACATTAATGTAACGGCAGCAAATATTACCGGCGCCAAAGCCCGGCTGGATAACGCCGCTAAAAATCTCAAGCGCTATGAAAATCTGATGGATGCAGAAGCGGTGACCGGATACCAGTACGACCAGGTTAAAACGGAATTCGACGTGGCAAAAGCTTCGTATGAAGCGCTCATTAATCAGAAAGAAACAGCCGGCCTCTCCACTGCTGAAACCAAATCAAGGCTTGCCTTAAATGACGCAGAAATAAAACGCACCAAAGCAGCCTTCGACATGGCCCGTTTGAGCCTTTCCTATACAGTAATCACGGCCCCTTATGATGGCGTAATGGGGCGCCGCGCAATTAATGAGGGCCAGTTGCTGCAACCCGGTCAGCAGGTGGCAACCATTGTACTTAACGGGAATAAATGGGTAACTGCCAATTTTCTGGAAAGCCAGATGCCTGAAATTACCATTGGAAAGAAAATAAAAATGACGGCGGACGCTATTGGAGCGCAGGAGTTTGAGGGAAAAGTAACCGCTATTTCGGCTGCCACGGGCGCCCGGTATTCTTACATACCCACAGATAATAGTACAGGAAACTTTGTTAAGGTGCAGCAACGCATCCCTGTCCGCATTGAATTTACTACCAGCAATAAAGCTGAAGATATTCAAAAACTTAGGGCAGGCATGAATATGAACGTTTTCCTGAAGGATTAACGGACATCTGTAATCAAAACGATATGTATAACAAAGGATTATTTCAAGATTGGGTACCCAAACCGGTAATGGTGCTGCTGTATTTTCTGATACTGCTGATACTGCTGGCGACGAACCCCGTTTACTCGCCTAATATCGGGCTTATGGTAAGCAGTACCGGAATTATAACCGAGTATTTTACGTGGGCAACCTTTGCCGGAACTATCGGTATGGGCGTTGCCATCCCTTTAATCATGCGTTTAAAGATACGTTTTCGTGCAAAGGAACTAATGCTCGCATCCCTTCTTACAATGGCAGTTTTGTCTATCGTTATAGCCACAGCCACCTCACCTGAGGTGATCGTAGCGGCATCATTTTTATTTGGTTTTATGAAGATGTTCGGCATGGTGGAAGTAGTGCTTCCGATACGGGGTATCCTCAGCCCAAAAGGTGACAATGGAACTTTTTATGCTAAATTTTACCCGATAGCTATCGGTACCGGGCAGTTATGCAGCCCATATATAGCGAGGTTTGCCCAGGCCGGCAATTGGCAAATGCTGCATCATTATTCAGCCGCTCTTTTCCTGTTTACGGCACTGTTGTGCATCGTTGTTATGCATAACCTCCGGTTTGCACCAAAAATGCCCCTGAAAGGACTGGACTGGCCGGCAATTGTATTATTCGCCACGCCGCTGATGTGCTTCTCCTACGTGGTCATATTCGGCAAGCAGCAGGATTGGTTCCATTCCCCCAATATCCGCTATGCAACGTTGGCTATGATCGTAACGGCTGTATGCCTGGTTGCCAGGGAACTGATGATCAAATCGCCCTTGCTGATGTTTAAGATATACAGGCTTGGCAGTGTGCGTACTGGGCTGCTGCTATTAATTGGACAGGGAATATTCATGGGCGCATCTTCTATACAGTCTATCTATACTACCGCTATATTAGGGTATAACTGGATACATAATGCATCGCTCAGCCTGATGATGCTGCCAGGAATAATGGTTGCCGGGCTGGTGGCATTCCACTGGACAAAAAATAAAATACCCCTGAAGATGTATATCTTTTCCTGTTTTGGCGCTTACATCATTTATTTTACGATGTTATACCTGATGATGGTTCCGGGACTTAATATAGAAGGCTTTTTGTTGCCACAGTTGTTCAACGGTTATGGTATGGGCGGCCTGTTTATATCATTATGGGTATATACCCTATCAAAGGTACCGCAGGAACAGATGCTGTATTCCGTGGCGCCGGTTATGGTGTTCAGAAGCATTATCTGCACAGCTTTCTTCACAGGCTTTTTCAATTGGGCACAGTATGCGTTGCAGGTTCAAAGCGTTAACAACCTGGCTTTTTACTTTTATATGAACACAATATCATTGGATGCTACTGTGGGCAATTTTGGCACTGTACAACTGGGCGCGGTGCTTGCCGCAAACAAAAAATTGTTAGGGTACGTTATTATTGCAGGCCTGGCGTTCTTGGCTTTTATATTCTTCCACCAGTTCGGCAACTACCAGGACAGGATAGACCACAACAGGGAACTTTGGGCACAATGGAAAAACAGAAAGAAGAAGCAGGTCGTACAGCAGGGAACTGAGGCAAATGCACTTTCGGAAGGCATTGGCGGAATAGCCGGATCGCTTTAAAAATAAAAAAATGAAGCTTTGGGTTTTTACCAGCTCTTTGCTGATATGTTTATTACTTGCGCTGTCAGTGGTGGCATCGTATATGCATGCCCAGCAATTGGATAACCCGTATGTAAAGCACTGCCCACAGAAAATACGCCTGAGGGATTTGTATCTGCTATCACCTGGAAATAGAACATGGCAAAGAGCATCATTTGCTATTAAAAATACAATTTCGGTTTGGTATTGAGCTATGGCCTTATTCTTTTGAAAAACCGTGGGAAATATGGCAGATCAAAAACGCAGCTTGCTTTCTCCATTGTTTGAAATTAAGGCTTAAAAAACACCAAACCGTCCAATACTACCCGCCTGATGACCTTTTTTGAAACCTGTTGTGCAAGTACTTTTGACAGTAAATAAATTTTTAAAAAATCCTTTTATGAAACCACTTTCAAAACAGGTTAATGATCCTGAAGTAACACTTGATATAGAAGGGCACGGCATTCCTGAAGATGCACAGGAAGCGGCATTTTTAGACTGGCTATGTTCTTTTGTAGCTACCGGAGATGACGGCATAAAATACTGGTTCGGCTGTTCTCCGCTTATTCTTGCCGCAGAGAACAGAGACATGTGGCATTATGAACTTTGCTGGGATACGGGAACTGTAATTCAATCTCCCACATCTATTTATAAGATCGCTCACTATCCACCGGTCAACATCACCGGGCAACATATATATCCGGGCGGTACATTGCAAGTAGCAAAGAAAGAGAATGAGGTTACCGTTATTTTGGGAGATAGCTTCCAGGTTATCTGCAAAAAAGACCATACCTGGCATTATACGCTGGAAGACAGAGTAAAAGGGGTACGAGCCGATTTTATTCACTATGGAACTGGTTTTCCAACCTGGTATGGGAAAGAAAAGCCATCCTATCTTACGCAGCATAGCATCGCTTATGGTTACAACTGGTCTGGTCGGGTACAAGGTACACTTTGGATACAGGGGAAGGAAATAAAAATAAAAGGTAAAGGGATTCGTGAACGGTATATTGCTGTTGATTCCTCTGCTGCTGAAATTGGCGGATGGGAAGACTGGGGCTGGTTTCACTTCGATGAAGTATTTGGCAGCCTGTATGAAATGCGACTGGGCAACAAGGATTTTTCACTGAACCTGGTAAAGGAAAAAAGGTATTTTCCTGAAGGCAATTTTAAAATTGAACACCACGAGTGGGCCTACCTGCCTCAGTTGGGCGCTTTTATTCCTACAGTCTATAAGATAAGAATTGAAACAGAAGGCGGTATATTGAATTTTACAGCCCAGGTTGTCAGCGCTTCTGTATGGGGCGTTACAGGCGGAGCGCCCAGTACACCTGTGGCAACGCTGAACTGGGGTAACGCAGATGGTACATTCACTTATCCTGATGGAAGAAGTATTACGCTTACCAATGGAACGGGTGGCATGTCGGTGCGCCAATGGGAGCCATACCCGGGTATATTCGGAACTGAACTTATAGCC
>NZ_JASGEX010000106.1:0-39427 GCF_047606085.1 Parafilimonas sp. | reverse complement strand
CTCGGCTACGATTTTTTCCCTGCTTGCCTCCAAGGCAGGTTTTGGTTTTCTTTTTTGACTCATTTTGTGTGAAATTAAGTTAACAGTTTTCTGTCAACCTATTTCAGGACAAGTCAATTAACAGCTAATTAAAGCTGGGCCAGTCTCAAAAGACTGGCCCAGTTTGCACAACCATACCAGTACATGACAGTTGAATAATTATACAATTTAATTTTGCTTTATACTTAACTTTTTCTAACGAATGCAGGTAATACTTGGTGTAATTTTTCATTTCATAGGCGGCTTTGCCTCGGGCAGTTTTTACATGCCTTATAAAAAAGTAAAGGGCTGGCACTGGGAAAGTTTCTGGATTGTTGGTGGCTTGTTTTCCTGGCTTATTGTGCCGCCGCTGGCAGCCTGGCTTACCATACCTAACTTCATGGACATTATTAAAAGCACCAGCGCTTCCACCATTGGGCTGGCCTATCTGTTTGGTGTTTTATGGGGCATTGGCGGCCTAACCTACGGGCTTGGCGTGCGTTATCTTGGCGTATCGCTTGGCAGCAGCATCATACTCGGCCTGTGCATGGTATTTGGCTCAGTCATTCCTTCCATTTATTACGATCTTTTTCCGCAGGCAGGCAAGGATACTTTCAGTATGCTGATTGGTTCAAAATGGGGCATTACTGTTTTGTTTGGTTTGGCTTTATGTGTGCTGGGACTTATCGTTTGCGGCAAGGCAGGAATAATGAAAGAAAAGCAATTATCAACTGCAGGCACAGACCCGCATGGCGCAACGGCTTCCACCGAATATAAGTTTGGATTGGGCATGTTTGTTTCCATCGTTTCAGGCATACTAAGCGCCTGTTTTAACTTTGGCCTTGAAGCCGGCAAGCCAATGGCCAATATCGCCAATGAATTATGGAAGCAGGCGCACATAAACCAGGGTGAGTTTTTGTATCAGAACAACGTTACTTACGTAGTGGTTTTATGGGGGGGCTTAACTACCAACTTTATTTGGTGCATGCTGTTAAATGCCCGCAATAAAACCTTTGGCGATTATACCAACAGCAAAACACCTTTGCTATCAAACTATATTTTTTCAGCGCTGGCAGGCACTACCTGGTTTTTACAGTTCTTTTTTTATGGCATGGGCGAAAGCAAACTGGGCAATGGCCCCAGCAGCTGGATATTGCACATGGCCTTCATTATACTGGTGGCCAACTTATGGGGCATTGTATTGAAAGAATGGAAAGGCGTAACTAAAAAAACCACAACCACTATTATCACCGGTATTATCACTATTGTCATTTCGGTACTGGTGGTGGGATATGGAAATTCGCTGAAGTAGTCTGAACCTGGATTTTTAGGATTTTAAGATTAACAGGATATAAATTAAGCGGCCGCTAAAAATTATTAAAGCTTTATAATACTTTTCACATCCTGCAAATCCAATAATCCTTTAAATCATGGTTCAGACAGTCTGTGACTTTTGCTCTGCGAAGTCTCCGGACCTGAAGTATTTGAAACCTGCATGAGCGATCCGCGATCCATAGGATCGCCCATGTGTGCAGAAATAATTGTGCCAGGGGGATTTCCACACCGTAAGTGTGGTACATGTAAATGTTCCGTTCCAATGGAACGGTAAAGAAACATTACGGGCAGCATTGTACACACGTTAAGCCTCTGTGAGGCTTTAAGAAAATGGTTTCGAACAGCTATGGTCTCCGGACTTTATTGTATAAATTATAAAGACATAAATATTATCATGGAAACAAAAAACATACACACTCCCAAAAGCTCCCCTTCAGGGGATGGGGGTTTAAGTGCCGGCAGCTTTCAACACGTCAGTTATTTATGGGATGATGCAGAAGCGGCAAAGCTTGCAGGCGATGAAGTGGCATTATTGGTATATCGCTCTAATTTATTGGGGGCAGATCTTCGCTTAACGAACTATGGCGGCGGCAATACATCATGTAAAGCAATGGCTAAAGACCCTTTAACCGGAAAAGAAGTGGAAGTAATGTGGGTGAAAGGCAGCGGCGGCGATTTGGGCACCATGAAACGCAGCGGCCTTGCGGCATTGTATGTTGATAAACTTCGTTCATTAAAAAATGTATATCGCGGTATTGAGCAGGAAGACGAAATGGTGGAATTATTCAATCATTGCATTTATGACCTTGCTTCAAAAGCGCCTTCAATAGATACACCTTTGCACGGTTTTCTTCCTTACAAACATATAGATCATTTGCATCCTGATGCAGTCATTGCAATAGCTGCAGCAAAGGAAGGAAAGCAGATAACACAGGAATTATTTAATGGTGCAATTGGCTGGGTGGAATGGCAAAGGCCTGGCTTTGATTTGGGTTTGAAATTAAAAGCCGCTGTTGATGAAAATCCAAACCTGCGCGGCATTATGTTAGGCTCGCATGGCTTGTTTACCTGGGGCGATACAGCGTATGAAAGTTATATCAACACGCTTGAAGTAATTGAAAAATGCGCACAATACCTTGAAGATAATTTCGGCAAAAAAAGGCCAACTTTTGGCGGCCAGAAAATACGATCATTACCCAAAGAAGAAAGGCTTGCAAAAGCCGCAGCACTGGCGCCTGTATTAAGAGGCTTTTGTTCATTAAAACAAAGCATGATCGGTCACTTTACTGATGATGAAAGAGTGCTCGAATACATCAATTCAAACGACCTGGAACGATTGGCGCCAATGGGCACAAGCTGCCCGGACCATTTTCTTCGCACTAAAATTTCTCCACTGGTTTTAAATCTTTCAACAGATGAAGATGTAACTAACGTTACAGCCATAAAAGAAAAACTGGCGCCACAGTTTGAAGCTTACAGGAAGATGTATGCAGACTATTACAACACCTGTAAACATCCTAACAGTCCTTCGATTCGTGATGCCAACCCTGTTATCATTTTATATCCCGGTGTGGGTATGTTCAGCTTTGCAAAGGATAAACAAACAACAAGGGTGGCCTCAGAATTTTACATCAATGCCATCAATGTAATGAAAGGCGCTGAAGCTGTGAGTGCATACACATCATTGCCACGGCAGGAAGCCTTCAATATTGAGTACTGGTTACTGGAAGAAGCCAAGCTGCAGCGTATGCCTAAGCCCAAACCTTTAAGCGGAAGAATTGCTTTAATAACCGGCAGCGCCGGCGGCATTGGAAAAGCCATCGCCAGAAAGTTTGCAGAAGAAGGCGCCTGTGTTGTTATTAATGATATTAATGAAGAAAGGCTGAAAGGCGCAATGGAAGAATTTCAAAAACAATTCGGCAGAGATACAGCCGCTTCCACATTGCTTGATGTAACGAATAACGATACGATCGAAAAAGCATTTACCGATGCTGTGCTTGCTTTTGGCGGCGTTGATATTGTGGTGAATAACGCCGGCATCAGCATATCAAAATCCATCACCGATCATTCAATAGCCGATTGGAATAAGTTATATGATATTTTGGTGAAGGGGCAGTTTCTTGTTTCGAAAGCCGGCATTGAAATAATGCGCAGCCAAAATATTGGCGGCGACATCATCAATATCGTTTCAAAGAATTCTGTTGTTGCAGGCCCAAACAATGCCGGTTATGGCAGCGCAAAAGCAGCACAGGCACACCTTTCAAGGCTACTGGCGGCTGAGTTAGGCGGCGATAAAATTCGCGTAAACACCGTTAACCCCGATGCGGTTATTGCAGACAGTAACATCTGGGCTGGCGGCTGGGCTGAAGGACGCGCCAAAGCTTATGGTATTACAGTGGAAGAGTTACCGGCGTATTATGCAAAGCGCACCTTGCTGAATGAAGCGATATTGCCGGAAGATATTGCCAATGCCTGTTTTGTATTTGTAAGCGGCTTGCTCAATAAATCAACAGGTAATGTTTTAAATGTTGATGGAGGTGTGGCGGCAGCGTTTTTGAGATAGCCTGAACCACGAAGCCACAAAGACTCTAAGCAACACAAAGAAAAATTGGTGAACCTTTGTGACTTTGTGTCTTAGTGGTTCATAAAAAAATAAAACCATGTACGCTAAACTCTCAGAAAAAGAAGAATATCTGGCTAAACAAATTGTAGATATTGCTTTTAAAATTCATAAAGAATTAGGGCCAGGTTTATTAGAAAGTGTTTATGCAAAATGCTTCTGTTATGAATTGTTCAATAGAAACATTAATTACGAAAAAGAAAAAGAAGTACCTATTATTTATCAGTCATTAATAATTGACGATGGATTAAGGTTGGATTTATTGATAGAAGATGTTATAATTATAGAATTAAAAGCGCAGGAAAATTATCATCCTGTTTGGGAAGCACAGTTACTTAGCTATTTAAAACTTACAGGTAAACGTTTAGGATTTTTAATAAACTTTCATGTGCCATTAATAAAGAACGGAATCAAAAGAATAATATTTTAAAAACTTAGTGCCGCTTTGGGCCTTTGTGCCTTTGTGGTTCAAAAAAAGTTGCCAAATGAAATTAGATCAATATAAAGTTGACACCTGCAACCAATCATCACTAAAAAATCATCAACGAAAATTTGATTTTATTGCTGCTGAAATAAATAATGCTGAAAGTATTTTGCAGAAGCTTATTGATTTCCAGGTAGCTATTCCTTCATGGGCCTTGGGCACCGGCGGCACACGCTTTGGCAGGTTTGGCGGCGGCGGCGAGCCCCGCAACCTGGAAGAGAAGATTGAAGACATTGGCTTATTGCATGCATTAAATAAAAGCAGTGGCGCTATCTCTTTACATATTCCATGGGATATTCCGGAAAATGCAGCGCATATAAAAGCATTGGCCGCACAGCATGGCTTAAAGTTCGATGCGATGAACTCCAATACGTTCCAGGATCAGCCTGATCGGCAATACACGTATAAGTTTGGCTCGATGCAAAACGTGAATAAAGCCATCCGCAAACAAGCCATCGAACATAATATTGAAGTAATAAAATATGGTATTGAATTAGGCTCAAAATCGCTCACCGTGTGGCTTTCAGACGGCTCCTGTTTTCCGGGACAACTAAATTTCCGCAAAGCATTTCAAAATACATTGGAGAGTTTGCGGGAAGTATATGCAGCATTGCCGGATAATTGGAAAATGTTTGTTGAGTATAAAGCCTTCGAGCCCAATTTTTACTCAACCACGGTTGGCGATTGGGGACAATCATTGTTATATGCTACCAAACTTGGCAACAAAGCCTATACATTGGTTGACCTTGGCCATCACCTGCCCAATGCTAACATTGAACAGATTGTTGCTTTATTGCTGATGGAAGGCAAACTGGGCGGTTTCCATTTTAATGACAGTAAATATGGCGATGATGACCTAACGGTTGGCAGCATAAAGCCTTATCAATTGTTTTTAATTTTTAATGAACTGGTGGAAGGCATGGATGCCAAAGGCATGAACCATGCAAGTGACTTGGGATGGATGATTGATGCCAGCCACAATGTAAAAGACCCGCTGGAAGACCTGTTGCAATCAGTAGAAGCCATTATGATTACGTATGCGCAGGCTTTGCTGGTTGACCGGAAAAAACTCAACGAGGCACAAAACAATAATGATGTGGTAACAGCGCAGGAAATTTTACAAAACGCTTTTCGCACCGATGTGCGCGCATTGGCGGCAGAAGCAAGGTTAAGAAGCGGCGGCGCATTAAACCCGCTTGCTGTTTACAGGAGTGAAAAAGTGAGGGATAATTTAATTAAGGAAAGAGGCAGCAAAACCGTTGCAACAGGGTTATAAGGCCCCACCAAACCTCCCCAAAAGGGAGGCTTTTAAGAGCGTGATTATTTGCGCAGCAATTATTTTATCAGGCCATAAAATACTTGAGAACAAGAAGGTGCACACAATAAACCAATCAAAAAATAAACGCTCTGACTCCTCCTCTCCTTTGGAGCGGAGGTTGGGAGGAGAGGCTGCCCTTACCGCCATATTTGATGTTGGCAAAACCAATAAAAAATTATTCCTGTTCGATGAACAGTATAATATCCTGCACGAAGAATCATCAAAATTTGAAGAGATAAAAGATGAAGATGGTTTTGAATGTGAAGATGTGCATGCGCTGACGGAATGGATAAAAAACAGCTTTGATAAAGTATGCAGCAACCCTTCGTTTAACGTAAAGGCGGTTAACTTTTCCGCCTACGGTGCCAGCTTTGTGCATGTTGATGAAAATGGCAATCCCGCAACACCTTTATACAATTACCTCAAACCTTATCCTGAAAAACTTAAGCAACAGTTTTATAATACGTACGGCGGTGAAAGTTTAATAGCAAGGCAAACGGCTTCGCCTGTTTTGGGCAGTTTAAATTCGGGCATGCAATTGTATCGCTTAAAATGTGAACAGCCCGATGTATTTAAGCGCATACAGTATTCCATGCACCTTCCGCAATATTTAAGTTATATACTTTCTTCAAAACCCACCTGCGATATTACAAGCATCGGCTGTCATACACAGTTATGGCATTTTCAAAAAAACAACTATCATAACTGGGTGCAGGCAGAAGAAATAGATAAAAAGTTTCCGGCAATCTTTAATAGCAATGCCGTTATAAATATTGCAAACCATAAAAACAATATTGCAGTTGGCATCGGCCTGCATGATAGTTCTGCCGCGTTGATACCTTATCTCAAACTATTCAAAGAACCTTTTGTTTTAATTTCAACAGGTACCTGGTGCATCAGTTTAAACCCTTTCAATACAACTGTGCTCAGCGACTACGAACTGCACAATGATTGCCTGTGCTATCTTAGTTATGAAGGCAAGCCGGTAAAAGCTTCCCGCCTGTTTGCAGGCTATGAACATGAGCAGCAGGTTAAAAAACTGGCAGCACATTTTAATACAGGCGAAGATTACTATAAAACAATTGTATTCAACCACAGTTTGCTTAAACAATCCGATAGGCAACATGTTATAAAAAACATCAGCAGCCAGTCTGCAATGGTGCAGCAATCAGCGTTTGCAAACAGGCCGCTGCAAAATTTTAAAACCTATGAAGAGGCTTACCACCAGTTTATGTCAGACATCATTGCGCAGCAGGTTTTTTCAACAAAACTTGTGCTGGCCAACGCACCGGTTAAACAAATATTTGTTGACGGCGGTTTTGGCAAGAACGATGTTTACATGAACCTGTTGGCTGCTGCTTTTCCCGGCATCGAAGTGTTTGCCGCAAGCATTCCGCAGGCTTCCGCATTGGGCGCTGCGCTTGCATTACACAACCATGTACAGGGCAGCGCATCCGCAATTCCCAATCTTATAAACCTCAAATATTACCCCTGCAAAACCATGTTGTCTTTATAAAAGCTTCGCTTTTTTATTATTATTTTGATACCGGCAGCAGAACAAATGGCATCACGGTTGGCCTGTCCCGATTTTTCGGGAGCCACAGCACTTATGCAGCATAGCATTGGGCAACTGCGGTTTCAATTGCATGATTGCTTAATTATTTTATACATTGCCCATTATTAACTTAACGTGAGTTCGGGATAAGCTTAGATTGTTATTTCGACCTCATCCCAACCCTTCCCGAGTGGTCGGGACAAGTCCTCCAAAGGAGAAGGGCAAGAAAAAACATGATTTTTTGCATGTTTTATGAGTTTTAGGGCGTCGGAAGTCCTCTCCTTTGGAGAGGATTTAGGTGAGGTCTGTCTGCAAGCTTTAAACATATCGCTTATCCCGAACTCACGTTAAATTAAGAAGCTGCTGGAGTTCATTTATTTAAATTAGTCATAGGCTATCGGTAAGGCGCTTTTCAGGTCAGATAATTATATATTGTCAACTAAAGCGTCAGATATGTAAGTTTATTTTTATTAATTCAAACAACTACCAGGCAGCTTACCAATAAATATTTCTGTTTATGCAAATGCAGTTTCGTCTTTCAATATTATTCCTTTTTATTTTTTCGGTAATACAGGCATATACACAGCAGCCTTATTCATCATCATTGGAAAAACAACAAACTGCAGACTGGCTTATACAACCCGTTAAACAAAAAGCAGCCGTTTATTATACGGCAGATAAAAAAGGAATTATTTTATACAATGGCCTCACCAAAAGAACATTCACAACTACGCCTGGCTTCGCCTGTATTGATTATAAAAATATGAGCAACGGCCAGCAGTTGTTACGCTCCATAAAACCGGAAGCGAAACTCATTATTGACAATAAAGAATATAATGTTGGCGGATTGTATGGACAAACTGAAAACGCCTATCTCCTGCCGCAATGGATAAACAATTTTACAACAGCGGGTGCGGCTTTCATTTATAAAAAATTTACGGTACGCGATATACAACCATTCCTCAACTGGAAATGCACCACATGGGCTTCCAGCAAAAAACAGGCAACCGGCAAAATGCTTACGGTTTATTTTGAAGGCAACCGCGAAGCTGTAAAAGACATTGAGGTAGAAATAAATTATGAATTATACGATGGCCTTCCCTTAATAACAAAATCGCTGGTTATACAAAACAATAGCAATAAAACCATAAAGCTTAACCGCGTAATTAATGAAGTGCTGGGCATGGTAGAAGAAGAAAGCGCCGTTGTAGGCTCTGAAGAAAAAATGCAGAAACAGCATGGCCTATATGTTGAAAGCAATTACGCTTTTAATAATTCCATGAATTATGATGTAAGCGACCAGACAACGCACTGGCAAAAAGATACTACTTATACTTCGCAGGTGAATTATAATTTAACCACGCCATGCTTATTGCAGGTTTACGCTGAAAATGCACCGGGCATTGAGTTGCAGCCGGGCGAAACATTTCAATCCATCCGCACCAATGAATTATTGATGGACAGTTACGACCGGGAAAGGCGCGGATTAATGATACAGCAGCTATATAAAACCATTGCGCCGTGGACAACGCAAAACCCAATTTTTATGCACCTTGTAAGCAGGAATGATGATGAAGTGTATAACGCCATCAATCAATGTGCAGCCACCGGCTATGAAGCATTGATATTAAGTTTCGGCAGCCATTGCAATATGGAAGACACATCTGCCACAAACATTCAGCACTGGAAAAAGATAGCTGATGTTGCGCATAGTAAAAATATCCTGATCGGCAGTTATTCACTGTTCAGTTCAAGGCATATAAGCGACAGTGATGATGTGATCAACCCTGCAACGGGCAAGCCCGGCGGCGCTTTCTTTGGCTATGCGCCCTGCTATGGCAGCAAATGGGGGTTGGCTTACCGCGATAAAATAAAATATTTCATTGCGCAAACAGGTTTTAATATATGGGAGAACGACGGGCCTTATCCTGGCGATATTTGCGCATCTACAACGCATCCCGGCCATAAGGATAAAGACGACAGCCAGTGGCGGCAAATGGAAATTCAGAAAGAGTTATACCATTGGCTGAACGAAAGGGGCGTATATATCAATGCGCCGGATTGGTATGTGCTTGATGGCACCAATAAACTGCCATTGGGTTACAGGGAAGTAAATTTTTCTTTATCAAGGGTACAGCAAAAAATATTGAACCGCCAAAATATTTTTGACGGCACCTGGGAAAAAACACCATCAATGGGCTGGGGTTTTGTGCCGCTCACAAAATACCAGGGCGGCGGCGCAGATGCAGTGCTGGAGCCACTTTCAGAACACCTGAAAGATTATGAGCAACTGATGATGCAATATTATGGCGCAGGTGTACAGGCTTGTTACCGGGGCCCGAGGTTATATGATAACGACACAACAAAAGCAACAGTAATAAAAGTCATCAACTGGTATAAGCAACATAGAGATATTTTAAATTCATCTGTCATTCACCTGCGCCGCGCCGATGGCCGCGACTGGGACGGATGGATGCATGTAAACCCTTCGCTTAAAGAAAAAGCATTGGTGATGCTGTTCAACCCAACCACTGAAAAAATTATCCGCAATATTATACTACCATTATATTACACGGGTTTAACTAACACTGCCACGGTGAATATAATGGGCGCAAAAACAATAACAGTACAGCTAAGCCGCAACTATGAAATTACTGTACCCGTAACGTTAAATGCCGGTGAATATAAATGGGTAGTGATTAGTAGATAATCGTAAACGATAAGCAACCACCAAAACAAAAGCTGTGGTATTTTACAAAATTGCCGAATAATATATTATAAAAGATAGTAGCATCGTGTCAACATAACATACCCTTAATTCCTTGATTATTCACTCCTCAAGCTTTTTACAGGGTTAGCATTTGCTGCTTTTACAGTTTGCATTACAATTGTAATTAATGCAATTGCTAAAATTGCAATTGCAGTTACTGCAAATACCCACCAATTTATTTCTATGCGGTAGTAAAAGTTTTGCAGCCACTTTTTCACTGAAAGCAATGCCAGCGGAACTGCAATTAAAATGGCAATAATTATGAGACGCATGTAATCTTTTGACAACAGCATCAATATGTCTGCAACATTTGCACCAAGAATTTTTCTAATCCCTATTTCTTTTGTTTTTTGCTGAATAGTAATTGCGACAAGGCTAAATAAGCCAAGCAAAGCAATTACTATAGCAATTACAGAAAAAGCATTAAACACAGCAAGCATATTGAACTTTTCATCATACATTTTTTTTAATTTCTCATCCACAAATGAAAAATTAAAACTATCGCCCGGAAAAAGATTGCTCCAGGTTGCGTGCATATATTCGATAGTTTCATCTATGTTGTACGGACTTATCCGCACATAGGTATAGCCTACATTTTGATGCAGTGCGCATCTTATTACAACAGGTGTATTTTCATCAAGCAACGACATTCCTAAAAAATCATTTACAACTCCAATTACAGTTCCCTGTAAAGCGCCATATTTTAATACCTGCCCGGTTTGTTTAAGATGAATCATTTGTGCTGCCTGTTGGGAAAGTATTATTGACTGCAACGAAACGGCATCCATCCATTCGTCTGCTTTTGTCTTACCTGTATGCTGCTTTTGCAAAGCAGAATCTATATTAAATATATCAGCTGCATAAGCCGGAGAAAAATTCCGGCCTTCCACCAATTTTATTTGCATAGTTTTTATAAAATCTAAATCTGCATCAACAAATGCAAAATTCCATTGTTGCAAAGAATCAGCAGGGCTATCCATAGAAGATGTTGCACCATACCTTTGGCCGGCATTCCAACTGGCAGTTGTTACACCTTCAATGTTTTTATTTTTCAATAACTCATTACGTAAAACGTCTTCACTATTATTTACAAATCTTTTAAATGGCAGTGAAATCAGCAGCGTTTTATTGAAACCAAGGTTTATATTGTTCAGGAAACGCAACTGGTCATTT
The DNA here is from genome assembly GCF_047606085.1 of Parafilimonas sp. Classification (GTDB taxonomy): domain Bacteria; phylum Bacteroidota; class Bacteroidia; order Chitinophagales; family Chitinophagaceae; genus Parafilimonas. The sequence continues at coordinate 28,154 of NZ_JASGEX010000106.1, read as the reverse complement.
ACAAAAACGGCAGTGATAATAAGGGAAATGGAAATTACAAATTGGGAAATGATTAAAATTTTACGTGTTCGCGTATTTAATCCGGCACCTTTTTCCCAATCTTTTAAAATGTGTGCGGGTTGAAATTTTGATATGAGCAAAGCCGGGTAAGCCCCCGCAATTATTCCTGTTACAATGCTCAACAATAATACAAATAATATATATACAGGCTGAAGAAGATAAGCCTGGGTTAGTTCGATGTTCAATACATTTGTAAAATATGGCCATAACATATAACTAGTGGCAATTGCAACAGGTGTAGCGAACAAAAAAAGTAATGTTGATTCTGCTATAAACTGAAAAGCCAGTTGTTTTTTTTCGGCACCCATAACTTTTCTAATACCAATTTCTTTTGTTCGCTTTAAAGAACGTGCGGTAGTAAGGTTTATAAAATTTATACAGCCTGTAATTAATATAAGTATAGCCACAATTATAAAAATATACACGTTGATAATGCTGCCAACAGCAAATTGTTCATCGGGCATATTAGAATTAAGATGAATTGATGTTACAGGCTGTAAGCTTATACGAAGTGTTTTCGGAAAATTATATTTTGTATATAACGCAGCAATTTTGTCCTGAACTGCATAAACATTCACATTACGGTGCAGCAAAACATACTGAGGCGCAGAGGCATATATTTTTTGCCAGTTAAGTGTTTCCGTTTTTTTGTTGGAGCATATTATAATATCAGCGCTGAAATGTGTGTTGCCCGGAATATTTTTAATTACCCCCATTATTGTATAATACTCCGTTGAACCATCAAACCTTTTTTGTTGTAGTAACAACCCAATTGGGCTTGCATTGCGGAAATAAGCGTTTGCTATTTTTTCAGTTATTACAACGTCTTTTGTATTTTGAAATGAAAGTGCATTTCCCCTGACAAAAGGAATATTAAATACGTGAAAAAAACCGCTGTCGACACTTATACCTGCAAGGCTTACAGGTTTACTGCCAATAATAAAATCTCCACCAGTAACAAACATTGAAGTAAATGATTCAACGTCCGGCAATTCATTTTTAAGCATTGGGGCTACCTGCACTGGAAGCTCAATACTTTTTTGGTATTGGCCATTTACTAAATCTTCGCTCACAAGCCTGTAAACACGATTATGGTTGCTGTAGTATTTGTCATATGAAAATTCATATACCACGTATGCCATTATCATAAAAACACTGGCAAGGCCGATAATAATTCCTGATAAATTAATAAATGAATACGCTTTATCCCGGAGAAAAACCCTAAGCGCAATCTTTAGGTAGTTTGCAAGCATATAAGGTATTTGAGTTAAGTTATTTAAAAATATCCTACTCAAATTTACTTCCTTTTTTTACTCCTTTTGCTTTAACTTATATAAGGTATGCCTGCATTTAGTGACGATTAAATTTTCGAAGATTTAAAATTACTATGGCCTTGAAGCTATTGCTGCCATGAAAAACATCAGTACAAGGGAGTGACACAACGAAGCTGCTGTAATGTACAACTGCCGGTAACATACACATAACCATCAGCAATATTTATATTGCTTAAAAATTTTTAATAAAAAAGTTGTTCAATTAAATTGAGTTATTATTTTTGCGCCTCAATTATGAATTACAACGCACATACACATCATCATCATTTTACTCAGCCGGGTAAGCTGTAATGATTGTATGTAACTATAACATTTCAAACAAAGGCTTACTTAAACGTAGGCCTTTTTTATTTTAAACAAATGGAAACAAAGCTGAAGATAGCGTTACAGAAATCGGGAAGGCTATATGATGATTCTGTAAAGATTTTAAAAGAATGCGGTATTGAACTGCAAAACGGCATGAACAAACTGCTGAACGAAGCGATGAACTTCCCGATGCAGATCTTGTTTTTGCGCGACGATGATATACCGCAATACGTGGAAGATGGTGTGGCTGATATTGGCATTGTTGGTGAAAACATTGTATATGAAACCAACAAAAATGTTGAGCTGGTTGAAGAGCTTGGCTTTGGTAAATGCCGCTTATCGGTTGCAGTGCCGCGCAATGAAAATTATGCTGATGCGCAGTTTTTAAATGGTAAACGCATTGCAACAACGTATCCTTTTTTATTACAGAATTTTTTGGATAAGCATAATATTAAAGCAGAGATACACGAAATAAGCGGTTCCGTGGAAATCACGCCGGGCGTGGGTTTGGCCGATGCGATATGCGATTTGGTGAGCAGCGGCAGCACCTTGTTTTCAAATGGCTTGAAGGAAACGGAAGTGATATTAAATTCGCAGGCAGCGCTTATCGGCAATAAAAATTTGTCGCCGGAAAAACAATTATTGCTGAAGAAATTATTGTTCCGCATACAGGCTGTAAAAAAAGCGAAGAAGAATAAATATATTCTACTGAATGCACCGAATAATAAACTGGATGTGATCTGCAGTTTAATTCCCGGCATGAAAAGCCCGACCATTTTACCATTAGGCATTGAAGGATGGAGCTCACTGCATTCTGTGGTGCAGGAAGATGATTTCTGGAACATTATTGAAAGCCTGAAAGACAATGGCGCTGAAGGCATTTTAATTATACCGATTGAAAAAATGGTTTTATGATGCAGGTGATAAAATATCCATTAAAGAAAGATTGGGCTGAAATATTAAAACGTCCTTCGCAGGATTTTACAACGGTAAAAGATGTTGTGCAAAATATTTTGAACGATGTAAGACAACGCGGCGATGCGGCTTTAAAAGATTATACAAAACGGTTTGATGGAGTTGAGCTGAATGATCTTTCCATTAATGATGAAGAATGGGGCACCGCAAACAATATTGATGCGGATTTAAAACAGGCCATACAACTGGCTATAAAAAACGTAAGCGCATTTCATGCAGCGCAAAAGCAGTCCGTAGAAAAAATTGAAACCATGCCTGGTGTGGTTTGCTGGAGAAAAAGTGTGGCGATTGATAAAGTTGGTTTATATATTCCTGGTGGCACGGCGCCTTTGTTTTCCACGTTAATCATGCTTGCATGCCCCGCAAAACTTGCAGGTTGCAAGGAAATTATTTTATGTACGCCGCCGCAAAAAAATGGTTGGGTGCATCCCGCGGTTTTATATGCGGCACAACAAATTGGCATTGATAAAATATATAAAGTTGGCGGCGCACAGGCTATAGCCGCTATGGCTTACGGAACAGAAACGATTGATAAAGTATATAAGATATTCGGGCCAGGCAACCAATATATCACCTGCGCTAAAATGCTGGTAAATGCATCAGGCCTTGCGATTGATATGCCGGCCGGCCCGAGCGAAGTAGCTGTAATGGCAGATGAATCTGCTGATGCAAATTTTATTGCGGCTGACCTGTTGTCCCAGGCTGAGCATGGAAAAGATTCGCAGGTTGTTCTGGTTACCGGCAATGAAACTGTTATTACACAAACAATTAAAGCTTTGAATGAACAACTGGATGCATTGCCCAGGAAAGATATTGCAAAGGGTGCGTTGCAAAACAGCAAAGTTATTTTGGTAAATGATTTGAAGGAAGCCATTGAATTGATAAATGAATATGCGCCGGAGCATTTGATCATCAGTTGTAATGATGCTGAAAATATTGCTGAACAAATAACCAATGCTGGTTCTGTTTTCCTCGGCAATTATTCACCGGAAAGTGTGGGTGATTATGCTTCCGGAACTAATCATACTTTACCAACGAATGGTTTTGCAAAAACTTACAGCGGTGTATCATTAGATAGTTTTTATAAGAAAATAACGTTTCAGCAATTAAGTAAACAAGGTTTGCAAAATATACGTAACGCCGTAACAACATTGGCCGAAGCAGAAGGTTTGCAGGCGCATGCGAATGCAGTGAATGTGAGGTTGACCTCACCCCAACCCCTCTCCAAAGGAGAGGGGCTAAAAAACCCGCTAACAACTCAGTTTAGTTTAGATAGCATTCTTAGGAACAACGTAAAAAAATTGATTCCTTATTCATCTGCACGTTCAGAATTTGAAGGCGATGCACAGATATTTTTAGATGCGAATGAAAACAGCTTAGGCTCAGCGCTCAATAATAATTTTCATCGCTATCCCGATCCTTTACAAAAACAATTGAAGCAAAAACTCAGCAGCATTAAGCATGTTCCGGCAGAAAATATTTTTGTGGGCAACGGCAGCGATGAAGCCATTGATCTATTGATAAGGTCTTTCTGCAATCCCGGTGTTGACAACATCCTCATCTTCCCTCCCACGTATGGCATGTATGAAGTAAGTGCGGAGATAAACGATGTTTCCATCAATAAAGTATTGCTTACCGAAGATTACCAGTTGAATATTGATGCTATACAAGATGGCATTGATGATAAAACGAAGATCATTTTTGTTTGTTCTCCCAATAACCCAACCGGTAATTTATTAAACACGCAAAGCATTGAATGGCTGTTGAAAAATTTTAACGGCATTGTGGTTGCAGATGAGGCCTATATTGATTTTGCGCCTGTACAATCATGGTCGCAGCGCCTGAATGAATTTCCAAATTTGGTTGTGTTGCAAACCTTATCAAAGGCCTGGGGTTTAGCGGGATTAAGGATTGGTTTTGCATATTCATCAACAGCAATTATTCATGTATTCAATAAAATAAAACCGCCGTACAACATCAGCGAAGCAACGCAGCAACTGGCTTTGCAGGCATTGCAAAATGAACAGCAGGCAAAAGACAAAACAAATATCCTCATACAGCAAAAAGAAAGGTTATTAAAAGAGTTTAAGCAATTTGATTTCATCAAAATAATTTATCCTTCCGATGCCAATTTTATTTTGGTGAAGGTGGATGATGCAAAAAAATTATATCAATATCTTGTTTCAAAAAACATTGTAGTGCGTAACCGCAGCAGCCAGCCTTTATGCGAAAACAGTTTACGCATAACCATTGGAACGCCGGAAGAAAATGATAACTTATTGGCTGCTTTTAAAAATTATAAATAATGAAGAAACTATTTGTAAGCATACATGCGATCATCAGCGCTGCAAATGAAGCGGCGCCTGTTTTTGAAAAAACAGTTATCATCAGCTTATATAAAATACAACGGCTTGGTTATGATATTATCCTGGTAGTTGAAGATGCCTTGCTTGTTAAACCCGGCGTGCAGCAAGCCATTAATATTTTAAACAGTGAGCTTACATTCAGCATTTCAAATGCCATTGAAACTATTTCAAATGCTGATGAATTTTTAATTGAAAAAATGAACGGGCAATTCCTTGTAAAAAATGGCGAAGGCTCAAAACTTGTTTATGAATGGAATGGAATTTTTGATATCGTCAAATCATCTGCAAGAAAAATCTCTCACACAAGAAATACCAATGAAACAAAGATTTCTATTGAAATGAATTTGGATGGCAACGGCGTTTACAATGTTGACACAGGATTGAATTTTTTCAATCACATGGCAGAGCAGTTATCAAAACATAGCTTAATTGATTTGAACTTAAAGGTTGATGGTGATTTGCATATTGATGAGCATCATACCATAGAAGATACCGCCATTGCTTTGGGCGAAGCCGTATCAAAAGCATTGGGCAATAAACGCGGCATTGAACGTTATGGTTTTTTATTGCCGATGGATGATTGCCTGGCACAGGTAGCCATTGATTTTGGCGGCCGTGCATGGCTGGTGTGGGATGTGCAATTCAGGCGGGAGTACGTGGGCGATGTACCGACAGAAATGTTCTATCATTTCTTCAAATCATTCAGCGATGCGGCTAAATGCAACCTGAACATTAAAGCTGAAGGCGATAATGAACATCATAAAATAGAATCTATATTCAAAGCATTCGCAAAGGCAATTAAGATGGCAGTGGCGGTGAATGAAAACAGTGATGCATTGCCAACAACAAAAGGGATGTTATAGCCCACAGCCCATCCTAAATCTTTCTCTTAGGGAAGGACTTAGCCCCTCTAAATCTCCCCTAAGAGGAGACTTTTGAGAGCGTGAAAATTTGAATGGGTTTTATTTAATTAAGTTTTTATAATTTAAAAGCAACAAGTAAAAAATAAATTAAACCCTGCGAGCAGCAGGGACTAAAACCCCTTCCCTTCGGGGAGGGGTTTGGGGAGAGGCCGTTCTATGGTTATCATAAAATACAACGCCGGTAATGTTTGCTCTGTCGAATTCGGTTTGCAACGGCTGGGCATAAATGCCATTGTTACCGATGATGCAGAAGCAATATTAAGTGCTGATAAAATTATTTTTCCCGGTGTTGGCGCCGCGGGCTTTGCCATGAATTATTTGCGTGAAAGAAAGCTGGATGCCATCATCAGGGATTGCAAACAACCCTTCCTGGGAATTTGTTTGGGTATGCAGTTGCTATGTGCGTATTCTGAAGAAAACGACACAAAATGCATTGGCATTTTTAATGAGCATGTAAAGAAATTTACCGGCGATGTAAAAGTGCCGCAGATGGGATGGAACAATATTTATGATTTAAAGCAGCCTTTGTTCAAAGGCCTGAATGAAGATGAATATGTGTATTTCGTGCATAGTTATTATGCAGAGAAATCAGCGCATACAGCAGCAACCGCCAATTATGGTTTGGAATACAGTGCTGCATTACAAAAAGATAATTTTTATGCGGTGCAATTCCACCCGGAAAAATCGGGTAAGGCAGGCGAAAAGATATTGAAAAATTTTATTGAAGTATGATTGAAATTATCCCGGCAATAGATATTATAGAAGGCAAATGTGTAAGGCTTTCTCAGGGTGATTATGATACGAAAAAGGTTTACAATGAATCGCCCGTTGATGTGGCGAAGGAATTTGAAGAAGCAGGCATTCAGCGTTTGCATATGGTTGATTTGGATGGCGCCAGGGCGGGAAAAATCATCAACTTAAAAACACTGGAAGCTGTTGCATTGCAAACAAAGCTAAAGATAGATTTTGGCGGCGGCATTAAAACAACAGCAGATGTTGAAAATGTTTTAAATGCAGGCGCTATGTTCTTTAATATTGGCAGCATTGCTGTAAAACAACCAGAGGCTGTTGAGGAATGGATAAGCCAGTTTGGTGCAGCTAAAATTTTGTTAGGCGCTGATGTAAAAGATGAGAACATTATGATACACGGCTGGCAGCAACCGGCCAACATCAACATCTTTAATTATATAAGCACTTATATAATTAAAGGGATTGAAAATATTTTCTGCACCGATATTTCCAAAGATGGTTTGCTGCAGGGCACATCAACAGGATTATATAAAAAGATACTGGGGAAATTTCCTGCATTAAATTTAATTGCCAGCGGCGGCGTTACGGTTATTGAAGATGTGGAGGAGTTGAATGCCATTGGTTGCTCTGGTGTTATTATTGGCAAAGCTTTGTATGAAGGAAGGATAAAATTGCCTGAGCTTAAAAAGTATTTGAATTAATATAATAACGTGAGTTCGATATAAGGCTTAGTGAAGAAATTTGCAGGCAGGAAAATCCCGAAGGGGATTAAATTTTAATAGCCCCGAATAAAATTCGGGGGAAATGAGGCAGGGTTGTTATTGAACCCCGGCGGGGTTCAATAAACCGGTGCCGATTCACCGCCAGTGAAACCGGCGGCTATTTATATTAAAGCCCTTCGGGCTTATTATCGAACTCACGTTATAATAGCATTTCACACGTAGGCTAAAGCCGGTAGTTCATGATTTTATTACCCCAGGCCTTAAAGGCCTGGTTAGAACAAACAACAAAAAAGGCTTTAGCCTAAGCAAAAATTTTATAATGCCGCTTACAAAGAGAATCATCCCTTGCCTGGATGTAAAAAATGGCCGCACGGTAAAAGGCGTGAACTTTGTGAACATACGCGATGCCGGCGATGCGGTTGAACTGGCTTCCATGTACGCAGAACAGGGAGCGGATGAACTGGTGTTCTTAGACATAACGGCCACCAACGAAAAACGCAAAACTTTGCTGGAATTGGTAACCAAAGTTGCAGCAGCCATCAACATTCCGTTTACGGTGGGCGGCGGTATTAGTTCTGTTGAAGATGTAAGTGTGTTGCTGAATGCCGGCGCTGATAAAGTTTCTATCAATACGGCAGCTATAAAAAGGCCGGCGCTGATAACAGAAATTGCCAACCGGTTTGGCACGCAATGCACCGTTTTAGCGGTGGACGCAAAGTTTGAAAATGATAACTGGTTTGTGTATTTGAACGGTGGCCGCGTTGCTACCACCATGAACGCAATTGACTGGATGAAACAGGCAATTGATTTGGGCGCCGGTGAAATTTTATTAACCTCTATTAATCATGATGGAACGAAACAGGGCTTTGCCAATGGATTAATAAAAGAGGTGGAAGCGTTTTCATCTGTTCCGGTAATTGCAAGTGGCGGAGCAGGCAACATGCAGCATTTTACCGATGTATTTGAAGCCGGCGCCGATGCAGCATTAGCAGCGAGTTTGTTTCATTATAAGGAAATTGCTATTCCTGATTTAAAAATGTTTTTGAAAGAACAAAATATTCATGTACGAATGTGAAAGACTGGCTCAGTCTTGAAGACTGAGCCAGTCTAAAAAAGCTGCTATGAAAAAATGCAGTACAAGGGAGTGACACAAGGGACGACGCCATGAAATACCATAGTTGATAACATAAAAATTATTCAAATATTTTTTTCACAATGAGCAATCACGAACGTAAAAACTCCCCTTCAGGGGATGGGGGCTTGCTTCCCGACTTCAATAAGTTTCCAGACAAACTTGTGCCGGTAATTGTGCAGGATGCAGCCACCCATACTGTTTTAATGCTGGGTTATATGAATGAAGAAGCCTACAATAAAACGCTTACCGAACAAAAGATCACATTCTTCAGCCGCAGCAAGCAAAGGCTTTGGACGAAAGGTGAAACCAGCGGCAATTTTCTTTTTGTAAAAGATATGCGGCTTGATTGTGATAACGATACGTTATTGATCAAGGCCAATCCTGCCGGGCCGGTTTGCCACACAGGGGCCGATACCTGTTTCAATGAAACGAATGATGGCAGTTTTTTATACCAGCTGGAAAAGATCATTCAATCGAGAAAGGAAACCAAACAGGAAGGCTCTTATGTAAGCAGTTTATTCGCAAAAGGCATTAATAAAATTGCACAAAAGGTGGGCGAAGAAGCTGTGGAAGTGGTAATTGAGGCCAAAGACAGCAATGATGATCTTTTTAAGAATGAAGCCGCCGACCTGCTGTTTCATTACCTGGTTTTGCTGAGTGCGAAGGGCATGCATTTAAGCGATATTGAAGAAGTATTGCAAAGCAGGCACAAACCTGCCAATGCATAAAGGCGGCTTTAAAACTGTATGATAATTGTAAGGCCCGTGTAAAATTGAAGACTGAAAAGCCTTCTTTGGGAAAGGTTTGGTGCGCTTCCTTATCTTTGCGCCCGTTATGATGCAAACGCTGGACATACTGCAGGCTGCCCACCGCGATACAATAGACTCGAGGATGGATTTGCTGGAGTTGAAAGAGCAGGAAATTCCAGGCTCTGCACATTACGTGATCCGCAGGTACCACGCATCCACGTTTGCAAATGCCGAAGATAAAGGCATGCTGGTGTACCATTACAGCAAAAACCATCCCGATGAAAACTTCTTCGAAATGCGTTTCTGCATTACCGGCAACAAATATTGTTCTGAAAAGAATTGCCTTTCCTGCAGACAGGAAGAGGAAGCCCGCTGCAAAAGCCATGATACCATTGATGTTTTTTCCTTTCATTTTGCAAGCAATTTTCTTTACCAGTTTGTACATAATGTAAAGCTGGCTAACCGCAAAGACGAAGTGCTGGCTTTCAAATATCCGTATTCATTCAATAAACTTTTTCCGGTTTGCAACCGTAAGCGCATGGTGCTGGATGCTTTGTTGAACAACAGTTTTTCCGGCGCACTTGAAAATGTATATACCAATGCCAAGGTGCATGAACTGCTGCTGTACAGCGTGGAATGTTTAATTGAAGAAAAAGAGGAAGGGTTTGCCTGCAAATTCCTGGAAAACGAAAGCGGCCGCGACAGCATTTATAAAGCGCGTGAAATTTTGCTGGACCATATCGGCAACCCTATTACCATAAAAGAGCTGAGCCGTAAAGTGGCCATTAATGAATGCTATCTTAAAAAAGGGTTCAAGGAAATTTTCGGCACCACCATTTTCGATTTTTACCAGCAGCAACGCATGGAACATGCCAAATATCTTTTGTATGAAAAGAGTTTAAGTGTAACCGATGTGAGTGACCTGCTTGGCTATTCATCCATCTCGCATTTTTCGGCTGCATTTAAAAAACACACCGGGCTAAAGCCTTGTGAGCTGCTGCGGTAAGGCGTTATGGTTATATTTTTCTTACTTGATTATTATTTTACAGGAAGCCTTCATCTTATAGCAAACCGCACCGGCTTTTGAAATTTTAGCGTTTACATTAAAAGCACCATCGTTCTCTTTACTATAATCAATAGAAAAAATGATAACCGCATTTGCCTCCGGTTCAATAATGCGCAGGAATTTTATTTCATCTGCCCTGACCAATTGAAGTTTTGAATTAACAGCTTGTTCCAACAGTTCTTTTACCATCTGCATCATACAAACGCCTGGCAAAACGGCGCGGACAGGAAAATGGCCTTTGAATATGGCATGTTCGCTGTTCAGTTCAATCAAAGCTTCAACAGAACCGGCGGCCTGTTCAATTTTTTGAATAGAATAAAGAGCGTTTTTCAGCATTGGGCTAATTACATTTTGAAATGAATATGAATGAATGATACCGGCTTTGATAACAATTGTACATTAAAATACGGTTGATATGTTCAGCATTAATATTTTTTTCTTTAAAACATGACGGCAACCGCTTTTGCTTTATAATATTGGCTGCAAGCCACAGCGCAAAAGAAGAAGACGTTGGATACTCACCGCACAGATGCTTATAATTTATGGAAGGAACATTATTGAAAACATCCTTGCAGGTATTATCCATATTCTTATCCTGCGCCGCATCGCCGTTTTTACCCGTAATGATCAAATCAATATCTTCGGCCTTTATTTTTTGCACTGATAAAAATTTTTTAATGTCATCATTTATATCACCATCATTGGCTTTATAAATGAGCTCAATGCCGTCAATTTGTGCACAATCATTTTCCAAGTGTTTGCCGGATAGCAGGAAGAAGCCACTGCCCTGCCCTGCTATGCTTCCCCGTGTATTTGAATTAAATAAAGAAAGGTTTGAAACGGGCCGTTGTTTAAACAATCCAAGCCTTTGCAGTACATGGTAAGTAAACTCCGTCATTTCATCGGCACTGCCGGCCAGTATATTTTCAGCCTGTTGTTCGCTGAGCAATAACATCGCATCAATCAGTGCATGTTCAAAAGAAAAACTGCGGTGCGTGTATGTTGTATTGTATTTATGGCATTTGAGTGTTAGTGCGATCTGCGCGCTTACCAGGTTGTGTGTTGACTGGATAAAGGCCGTGGGGGAAAGCGCCTGTTCCTCCTGCAAAACAATGCTCTTTAAAAAATTTTCAGAATCTTCCATGCAACCATACGAGGTGCCTGAAATAATGGCATCAACCGTTTCGATGCCTGCATCCTTTAAGCAACGCAAAGCCGTTGTAACACCGGTGCGCACCACTTTGCTCATGCGGCGCAATTGCCTGGCATCGAAAAAATCTTTGTAGGAAGGCTCGGCAAAAGGCAATATCCTTTCTGTGTATTCAACCGGCGCGCCTGTAAATAAACCATTATTAAAAGTTTCCTGTGCGCAAATGCATGAAGCTGAGCGTATGTATATCTTCTTCATTTTACAGTTTTGAAAAAATTAATGAAGAACAATTGCCGCCAAAACCAAATGAATTGGAAAGCACGTTTTTTACCGGCTGTTTTGAAAACCTGGTTTCAGCCGTAAAGGGAAATTCCTGCATGGGTGCATGCAGGCGAAGGTTCGGATAGATTAAACCATGCTTAACAGCCAGCGAAGAAAATACAGCTTCAATGCCGCCGCTTGCACCCAATGTATGGCCGGTAAAAGATTTGGTTGAGCTCATTTTAGGATAGGGCGCTTCAAATAAACGTTGTATGGCTGCGCCTTCCGCCATGTCATTGTTATACGTTCCGGTGCCATGCAGGTTGATATAATCAATATCATTTGTATTTAGCTGTGCGGCCTGCAATGCCTGCTGCATGGCAAGGTAAGAGCCAACACCATCAGGCGAAGAAGCCGTTTGATGATAGGCATCATTTGTATTGGAGTAACCCCTCAGTTCGCAATACATTTCTTTATCCAGTTGCTGTGCAACAGCATCAGACACCAGTACCACATAGCCTGCACCTTCACCCAGATTCAGGCCATTCCTGTTCTCATCAAAGGGCCTGCAAAACTCTTTATCCAGGATCATTAATGTATTAAAACCATTAAAGGTGAATTTTGCCAGCGCATCTGTGCCGCCTGCAACCGCCACATCAAGCATGCCCGCTTTTATAAGCCTTGCGCCCAGCATAATGGAATTAGCTGACGATGAACAAGCCGTATTGATAGTAGTTGTATAACCCGTTATATTCAGTTTATCAGCTACAACCTGCGTTATGCTGCCACATTCATGGTAGAGCACATCGTGCAGGTCGCCTTTACCATTGCCTTTCAAAATATCGGTAAAAAATTTCTCCGTTTTATCAATACCCGCAGCCGTGGTAGCTGATATAAAGCCGCAACGCAATGTATGTATATGTTCAATACCTGCATCATTCAAAGCCTCCTCTGCAGCAACCATACTCAGCAAAGCGGTGCGGCCTGTTTTGTTTGGCAAGCCTGTTCTTTCCGCAAGTGCATCATTATCCAGCTTTACTTCAGCAACAGGAATTTCACCGGCATGCACGGTATGTAAAAACACGGCATTGGCCATTCCGGCTTGTCCCGTTTCCAATGCATGCAGGCATTCCTGTACGTTGTTGCCAATAGCCGATATAATTCCCAATCCTGCTATGTAAATCTTATCACTCATTATTGTTTGTATAGCTGTTCGAGTTCTTTTCGTGAATCGTCAATCGTGAAAACTTCGGGATTTGATTACTTTTTGTAACCTGCTTAATTTCTTCTTTTTTATCCTTTTCTAAATTCAATTTTAATTTAAATTATTACGCGCCTGCATTCACGTTTCACGATTGACCATTCACGTTTTCAAACGCCTTATTCATATTCGCCTCCGTAAAAGCAATGGATGATGCGGTTGCATGATCACCCACCAGATACAAGGCCGCCTTATAATCTTCGCCCAACACATCAACCCAGCCGCAAATGCAAAGCTTTAATTTATTATTTGCAAAAAGATCATCTGCATATTCCTTTATAAAAGCGGCATTGAAAGCCCCGAAAATAAAACAGGCATTCTCTCCTTTAAAATTATTACGGATGCAAATTTCTCCGTTTAAAATATTAGGCAGGGTATAAACAAACAAAGCCGGGCTTGCCATTTCAATGGTTTGAAAATATTTTACATCTGCTTCAAGGCTTGAATTAGCGTTGGTTAGCAGCAAACCAATTTCTTCAGGCTTATATTGTTTTACTATCGCTTCCTCTTTCAATAAAACTTCGGAAGCCAGCCAGCCAAGCTTACTTAAATTATCCATCTTGTAAAACTTAGGATAATCCACCTGCAGGTATTTATACAATTGTACCAGAAATGATTGAAAGGTTACATTCTTATCTGAATACACCACTTCACCATTTTTTATTACTGAACCGGCAGCAATAACACAACCTGAAACTATATGTAATGATCTTTTCAAAAATTATTGTTTACTGAAAATAACGGCCGCATTACAACCGCCAAAGCCGGAAGCTGTTTTAATGCAGTTATTAATTCGTTTATATATAATTTCTTTACAAACATGTATAGGTTGCGAAACGCCATGCGCTTTAAAACCCTTTGTTGGCAGAATCGTATTCCGTTGTAAAGACTTAACTGAAATGACAGATTCAACCAGACCGGCTGCGCCTAAAGTATGGCCATAAAAAGCTTTTAAACTGTTTACCGGCTGTGTTGTTAAGCCAGCCAATGCAATAGCTTTGGCTTCCATTTCATCATTATAAACCGTGGCAGTGCCATGCGCCGAAATAAAGCCAATATCTTGTTTTGACAAACCGGCATCGTTCATTGCTGATGCAATGCATTGGTATAATTCATTGCCCGTTCTCGAAGGCCCGGAAATATGGTTGGCATCGTTGCTTACAGCGCCGCTTACCACTTTAATATCATCTGCATTTTTCCTGACTGATGAAAGCACAACAGTTGCAGCCGCTTCACCCAGGTTGATGCCATCGCGGCCGGCATCAAAGGGTTTACATATACCATTGCTTAATGCCTGGAAAGAATTAAATCCTGACAGGATAAATTTGGTAATAACATCAGCCCCCGCAACTACTATATTTTCATATTTGCCAGATTGTATAAGCCGCATGCCTGCTATTATTGCCAGCGAGCCAGAAATGCAGGCATTGGAAACAATTAAAGGCTGGTTCACAAAACCAAAGTGAGCTGCAACCAGTTTGGCAGAAGTGTGCAGCGCAATTCTTTGCTGTAGCTGTTTATCATACACTTCTGTTTCAAGCAGGCTTATATTACCTTTTGTTGTTGATATGATAAGCAATGTTCTGCCATCCTTCACATTAACATCACATTGCTTTAATGCTTCGCTTATTGAAGCTATCAGCAGGCTTTCAAATTTTGTATAATTTCCGTTATCAACATATTGATCAAATGAAAAACCATTATCAAACAAAGCGGCATAAAAAGGTTCGGCAGCAAACGCATTATTGTGTTTTTTCACCGCAGAAATATCATGAACAAGCGCATCAAAATTTTCTTTTGTTGCGCCGCCCAAAGGAGAAAAAATATTATCTGCAATAATAAAAACGTCTTTCATGGCCTGTATGCCCTGTCTTGTTCAAAAGTTCGCAGGTTCACCTGTTCACGGTTGTATTCCTTATTCCTGCATTTCAACTAATCAATCATCAACTTCCTTACATTAATAAGTTCTGTTCAATAAATATCCGCATTTCGCATTGTGCAACCAGGGCATCATTCCATACAATCTTACCTGTTATCAATTGCATATTCATAACATGGCCGGTGGTTACAATTTCAGTTATAAGCTCACTGTTTATGGCCGGTAAAAAAAACACTTCGAAATTTTTAACAGCGGCAATATAACCAAGCGGGGCCGGCCTGTTTTGCTGCAGGGCATTATGGCCTGCACCGGCGGCAGCCGTTTGCGCAATATTTTCAAGCAGCCCTGCTTCTGCAAAAAAGCCGCCTTCATTAAAAACATTATCAGCCTTTGGCGCAAACAATGTGCGTGCCACCGTGTTGTCAACATACAGTAATGCATCAATCATTACAAACGGCGCACGCTGCGGAATAAATGGCAATATGTCTTTCGTAATCATTATTACAGGTTATGATGCACCAGGTGCATAAAGTGTTAAACGGCCGGCACGAATATAAACCGTGATTCTTATTTCCGCTTATCTATAAATTTTATTGGCTTGCGGCTGGCTTCGTGAAACTGTATTTCCTTAATGGCTTCTTCAGAAACATAATGTATGAAAGGGCTAACACGAAGTTTAGCCTGTATATAAGACCGTATCCTGTGATAGCTTTCCGCGCTTTCATCTGCCGTATGTATGTATAGCAATACTTCATCCAAACCAACTTCATTGGTTGAAACTTCCACCACGTAATCATGCACTTCCTCTATTTCATTCAGCAAATCAAATAAGGCTGCAGGATAGAGTGTTGTGCCTTTAAATTTTATCATTTGCTTTTTGCGGCCCAGCAGCGGCGATAAACGCAAGGTGTTTCTGCCGCAGGAACAGGGCTCATCAAAATACATACATACATCGCCGGTTTTATAACGCAGCAATGGCATGCCTTCTACGCCGAGCGTTGTTATGGTTACTTCACCTTCTGTATGGGCAGGCACGGGCTTATTGTTTTCATCCAATAACTCAACAATTATTAATTCCGGCTGAAGGTGGCCGCCTTTGCCTGCACTGCATTCTGTAAATGCTGTTTGCATTTCTGTAGATGCATAAGTTGAATACAATTGTATGTTCCATGCTTCCGTAATTTTTTTACCAAGAATATTGAGTGAACAACCGGCGTTGCGAATATTTTCTCCAATGCAAACCGCCTTCTTTACAGATGTGCTGTTTATATCAATATGATGCTGGCCTGCGTGCTGGATAAGCTTAAGTATGAATGATGGCACAGCAACAATAATTGTGGGCTCATACCTGGCAATGCATTCCCACTGCAAGGCAGGAACACCGGGGCCAACACGAATAATTTTGCCGCCCATTTTGCGAATGCCTGAATAATAGGCGATGCCTGCCATAAACTGCCTGTCGAGCGTAAGCATGAGCTGATAAATATCTTTGGCAGTACCATCTGCTGTTATAAAAGCGTTGTATTCGTTATAAGCAAGCCGTTGCAGGTCGTTTTCTGTAAGCGCTATTGAAACCGGGCTTCCCAAAGTGCCGGAGGTGGCTGTATATTCAATTATCCTATGCTTATCCACGCACAAAAAATCCGCATTGTTTGTTTGCAGGTCATCTTTTGTTGTTATGGGGAGTTTGATTAAATCCGCCAGCGTTTTTACAGCGCTTATATCAATTGAATGCTGTACAAATAATTTTTTATAAAAAGGCGAATGGGTGTTCAGGTATTGAATAAGCTGTTGCAGTTTTTTTTCCTGTAGTTTTTTAATTTCATCCTTTGGCTTATACGGTACCGGCGTCTCCTTCATATTATTGGCTGTAATTCAGGCTGGTGTTGCAGCCCTGTGGCAAAGAAACCGAATTTTAAACTATTGCCAAAGCGGTGGAAATAACAAGACTGCATTTCAATTTTTTGCAGGCAGGTGAGGTACGATCCGCCAGTAGAGCCCTGCCGGTCGTGTGTCCTCCACAATAGCCGTCAACTTAGGAGAAACACGATTAATAAAAGACCCCGAATGGGGTTTAATTTAAATAGCCATCGGTGCAACCGGTGGGCAAATGAAACGGTTTTGATATTGAACCCGCTGCGGCGGGTTCAACAAAAACTTCGACATTTTTACCGTGAGTTTCGCTCACGGCTATTCAAAATTCAAGCCCTTTGGGCTTAAGTTGACGGCTATGTGTCTCCACCGAACGGAAAACTGTGCGAAGATCGAAAAATTGAAATGCGCCCAAATAACAACATGCGCCTTTATAGGTTTGCGTACAAACGCCGTTTTGCGGCATTGCCAAATAAGAAACCATACAACAGGTAACCTGCTGTATGGTTTCTTTGTTTTTTCAAGGTTTAACCCTGCATTACTAACCCATACAGAGAGTTTATTTAACTCTCTGGATATCTTCTGCATCCACCAATATTTCTTCGCTGTGCCCGTTGCCGTTGCCATTGGTTGTTTGCACAACAAGGCTGCCCTGGAAGTATTTTTCGTTATGCTGGGTAGCATCTAAGCCAAGCAGTTCATCTTCGGCACTAACACGCAAAGGCAAAATAAAATTGATGAATTTAAATATGAGGAAGGACACGGTAAAACTGTATGCAACAACAATCACCAGGGCTTTAACCTGTGTAAAGAAGAAAGCGGCATTGCCGTACAACAGGCCATCCGAACCGGCTCCATTCACTGTTTTCGTGGCAAAGATGCCGGTCATCAGCATACCCACCATGCCGCCAAGCCCATGGCAGGGAAATACATCCAGCGTATCATCCAGTCTTGTTTTGGCCCGCATCTGTACTGCTGTGCTTGAAATAATGGCGGCAATAAAGCCGATAAATATGCTTTGGGGTATAGCTACAAAGCCAGCCGCCGGCGTAATGGCTACCAGGCCAACAACGGCGCCCACACAAAAACCAACAACGGATGGCTTTCTGCCTTTAGCCACATCAAACAGCATCCAGGTTAAGCCGGCCGCAGCAGCAGCCGTATTAGTAGTTGCAAATGCAGAAACGGCAAGTGAATTGGCGCTTAATGCAGAACCGGCATTAAAGCCAAACCAGCCAAACCAGAGCAAACCCGTTCCCATTAAAACATAAGGAATATTTGCCGGCGGTATTTCTTTATGTTCCTTGCGCACCTGCCTTTGTTTTAAAACAAGGGCGCCGGCAAGTGCTGCACAACCTGCTGAAATATGCACCACCGTGCCGCCTGCGAAATCAAGGGCGCCCATTTTAAAAAGGAAGCCTTCCGGGTTCCACGTCCAGTGCGCAATAGGTGCATATACCAGCAAGCTGAACAATACGATAAATAAAATATAAGATGTAAAACGAATACGCTCTGCCACCGCACCTACTACAAGGCCGGGTGTGATAATAGCGAACATTAACTGGAAAGTGGCAAATAAGGTTAATGGTATGGTTGGTGCAAGGCTCCAGGGTTCGCCGGAGTTTACGCCTTTAAAAAAGAAATTGGAAGAGGGATCGCCAATAAAACCACCGATTGATTTGCCAAAGCAAAGGCCATATTCAACAAATATCCATAAAACAGTAACCACGCCCGCCGCCACTACACTTTTGATCATAGTGGAAATTACGTTTTTGCGATGCACCATGCCGCCATAAAAAAAGGCCAGGCCAGGCGTCATTAAAAATACAAGCGCTGTGGCTACAAGCATCCATGCAATGTCTGCAAAATTATATGTGCTGCTGTCAGCAAAATCAAGTGCAGACGGAACAAAAATTGAACCGGCTGCAATAAGAATAAGCACTGCAAAAGGAGCAATTTCTTTAATAGTTGATTTTGGCATCTAACAAATTTTGAAAAATAATAATATAAATAATCAGATGCAAATTACTAATATTAATTTATTAATTAAGTTTTTTAATTGTATTAAAAATTTCAATAATTAATTTAATAAGAACATAGTTTTGAGTTCTGCAACACCGATTTTATATTGTATGAAAATTTATTAGAGAAAGGAAAGCAACCTATATATCTATTAAATTTCGCCTGGGCGCTGCTTAATAGGAATAGGAAGGCCCACTTGTCAGGCCGGTTGTATTAAACAGATTATGACAATAACGATATAGGACCCTGTGTTTCCAATTCACCCTCGTTAGAAAATCCGGCCGGATTGCATTTGTGGCATCACGTTTTTTCCACCACAGGCGCATTGTCTTTTAAATGCCAGCAATACAAACAGCCATACGTTCTGTAGGGCGACCATTTGGCAGATATCTTCAGCAGCCTTTCCCGCAGTTGTTTCTTATCGAGATTTTGCAGTTTATACATGCTGATCATAGCGCTTTGCACGCCATAATCATCAATAGAAAAAACATCTTCGCGGCCAAGTGCAAACATTAAAAGCATTTCAACCGTCCATTTGCCCACGCCTTTTATTTGGGTAAGCAGGGCAATAATATCATCATTGCTCATGGCATGCAGCTTCTTATCGGTTATTGTATGCTCAATACAAAAGGCCACCACATTTTTTACATAACTTACTTTGGCATTGGATAAGCCGGTGGCCCGCAATATTTCATTGGGCGTATTAAATTATCTGCTGCGGCTTTGGCGGCTTGTGGTTATACAGGGCAAGAAAACGCTCATAAATAACATCTGCCACTTTTGCGCTCAACTGCTGGCTCATAATGCTGCCAATGAGCTGCAATGGTATGTTTTTATGCGGCCGTATGCGCTCATGCACGGGGCCATTTATAAACAGGGCCAGCTTTTTGTCTTTCTTTAAATGTTCAATGTATTCCATAATTGCCGAATAAAGATAGGTTGCTGAAGGGAGTGACACAAGGAACGATGCCATTCATTCATTTGCCGGCTGCATAATAATAAAAATAACCGAAGGTTATATGCAATCAGTTCCTGAACTCCTGCGAAACCATGATGCCATACGGGCCGCCGTCGAGAATGCCGATGCCAACCCTGCCAAACCCCGGGCGCAATATATTTTCACGGTGGCCTTTTGAATGCATTAATCCCTGGTGCGCCAGTGCAAGCGTTTGTGCAAGGGCCAGGTTTTCTCCGGCAAGCGTAAAGCGCACATTTGCCTGGCGCATACGGTCAAAAGGCGTATTGCCTTCGGGCGTAAGATGGGCAAAGTAACCCCGCCTGAACATATCGGCAGCGTGCATCAGCGCCACTTTTCGCATGGCGGTATCGGCCAACAGCAGGGGCAATTTCCTTTTACGCCTTTCTGCATTTACCATTTCCAGCATTTGCATTTCAAGATCGGTACGTTCGTTAAAGTCCTTCACTTTAAAAGGCAGTTTTACAATCTCGTTGCTTTCCGGCTCAATGGTCAGCCTGTTCATGCTGCGGTCAACCGCCTTATCAAAAACAGGGGATAATTTTTCATTCAGCCATTCGGCGGGCATCACAAAATTAGCAGCCACCACGCTGCTGCGCGCATCTTCGGAAATACCTTTTGAAACAGGCAGCGCAAACAGCAATGCCGCCGTTATGGATGCGAAGATCAGTCCATTTATAAAGCCCGGTATCATGCCCGCCGCATGGTTGAGCGGCGCGCGGTGCATGCGCGCCATTGCATGCAGGATGGCATTAATAATAAACGACAGGAATAACCGTATTACAAATATGGAAAGAATAAGTGCAAGCGGGGCATTCCAGGCGCCAAGAGAGGGAATATGCCTTTCAAAGATCATTAAAAGGAAAGGATAAAATATATATCCAAAACAAATACCTGCTGCCCAGCCAAGCAATTCAAGGCTGCCGGCTAAAAAACCGCGTTGCCAGCCCAGCCATACGGAAAGCAGCATAATTATAATCAGCGAGCCATCAATCCAATTCATCGCGCCAGCATAAGCAAAAACTATGCTACCGGCATTAAAAGATTTGTTATGAGTTGCTGCGTGCCTGCGGGCTCATTTTCAGCATGGCCATTAGCTGCTGCATGGTTTTCTGCATACCTTCGGTGCTGCCATCCAGAAATATCACATTGCCTTTGCCGTATTCTGCAAAGTTTTTAATGGCTTCCGTCCACATGCTGAATAAAATAACATTGGTATCAAGATTAGCCTGCTTCATTTGTTCGGCAGCCTGGCTCATGCCCCGCGCTACTTCTTCCCGAAACAAGGCAACGCCCTGGCCGCGCAAACGGGCCGCTTCGCGTTCTGCTTCCGCGGCAATTTTTATGGCATTGCCTTCCGCTTCGGCGCCTTTTGTTTTAGTGATAAGCAAAGCCTGGCCTTCGTTTTCCGCAGCCGCTTTCAGGTTATTGCTGGCAACTACCTTGCTCATGCTTTCCATAATGGCTTTATCAAAAGTGATGTCGTTTATCTGGAGGTCGAGCAAATGATAGCCCCAGTCTTCCAGCACATGATCCACCTCGAACTTTACTGATTCTACCAGGTCTTTTCGCAAACCCAAAATTTCACTTTGCTTTTTTGTAGCCACATAAGAACGTATGTTACCTTCTATGGTGCGCACCAATGCCTGCATTAAATCTTTATCGCTTATAAATTTAAAAGCCACTTTTTTTATGGTTTCTTCTTCTGCGTTCATTACCGCATACAGCAGCATGCTTTTAAAATAAACATTGGCCTGGTCTTGCGTTACTGCCTGGAACTCCAGTTCCACAGAACGGTTTTGAATGCTGATGCGGCGGTATATCTGTTCCAGTATGGGTATTTTAAAATTAAGGCCGGGCCTGAGTATGCGCTGGTATTTTCCAAACATGGTTATTACGGCAATGGTGGCCTGGTTAACGGTTACCAGCCCGCTGAAAACGATAAAGAGCAAAACGATCAGCCACCAGTAGTGAAGTATTTCCATAAGTATTTATTTAATGGGGAAAGGTAATAATTTAAAGTTTTACAAGTTCATGGGCCGCTTGTGCACAGGTTGTTTAAGCAATGTATGTTCAATGTTGTTGATTTAAGAAAATACGCAATATTCAACAAAATAATACGCAATGTTCAATTGTAAAGCCCCTGCAAATTGAGTATTCCTGCCCGATTGATTCGGTCAGGCGGGGATTATTGTATATTTCAAAATTCAAACCTTAAGTAAACGCATTGAATGTATGTTTATAAATATGCATTACTTGTTTTCTTCCCAAACCTGCACCAGGTTCACCAGCACTTCAACAGCTTTTTCCATATCCTTTACGCCAACCCATTCATGTTTGCTGTGTATAGCCTGCATGCCGGTAAATAAATTCGGGCAGGGCAAGCCCATAAAGCTCAGGCGGCTGCCATCTGTGCCGCCGCGTATAGGCTCATTTTCTATTTTTAAACCGGCGCGTTTATAAGCCTGTTTTGCATACGCCACAACTTTTGGATAATGATCCAAAACCTCCTTCATATTGCGGTATTGTTCCGTTATTTTAAATTCCATGGTGGCTTTCTTTGAATATTTTTTCAAAACTTTTTCAGCAATGGATTGCAGGCGTTCTTCATAATTCTTAAGCGCAAGTGTATCAAAATCGCGGACAATAAAATCAATCGTTGCTTTTTCTGCTATTCCGTTTATAGCAACCGGATGCACAAAACCTTTGCGCTTTGAAGTGGTTTCAGGGCTCCATTCATCCTTAGGCAAAGCATCTATAATAGCGCCTGCAATTTTTATGGCATTCACTAATTTATTCCTGGCATAGCCGGGATGTGCAATCACGCCATGAATGGTTATGCGCACAGCATCTGCGCTGAATGTTTCATCTTCCAGCGTGCCGGCTTCACCGCCATCTAAAGTGTAAGCATAATCAGCGCCCACTTTTTTAAGGTCAAGCATGGCAGTGCCCTGCCCCACTTCTTCATCAGGCGTAAATAAAATTTTTATTTCACCGTGTTTTATTTCAGGATGCGTAACAAGATAATTCGCCATATCCATAATAATAGCAACGCCACTTTTATCATCTGCACCCAGCAGGGTTAAACCGCTTGCTGTTATTATATCATGGCCTTTGTGCTCTTTTAAATAAGGATAATCTTTTTTTGAAATAACCTGTGTGGTATCATCGGGCAACACAATATCTTTTCCGTCATAATCTTTATGCAGTATGGGCTTTACGTTTGTGCCGCTGCAATCAGGCGCCGTATCAATATGGCTGCAGAAACAAACAACCGGCACTTTTTTATCTGCATTGGAAGGAATGGTTGCATACATATAGGCATACTTATCAGCATAAACATCTTTCAGCCCAAGCGCTTTCAGCTCTTCGGCAAGCAGGTTGCTTAATTGTTTTTGTTTCTCTGTTGAAGGATGTTTGCCGCTTTCGGGGTCGCTTTGTGTATCTATCGTTACATAACGCATAAATCTTTCAGCAACGGTGTGCTCATAGCCTTTAATCATATTTAATAATTGAGCAACAAATAAACGGTTTCTGCCAATTATTTCGGCACAAAAAATTTAATGCCTAACTTTCATTAAACAAACAACAGCAACCATGAAAATATTTACCGGCTCTATAGTTGGCGGCCTCATCATTTTTATCTGGCAGTTTCATTCGTGCATATTTGTTTTTTCAATGGTCTCATGCCTGTCCCGAACTTGCTTCGGGAGAACCTCGCTATGCACATTCCCCTCCCGAAGCAGGTTCGGGACAGGTTGTGTGAGAAAAATTATCATGCTCGGTTTCTTTCGTGGACTGTGCTTAATCTTCATGAACCTGCACAGCAGTACACGCCAAAACAGGATAGCATACTGGCTTATTTAAATACGCAGCTTGACTCCGGCGGAGGTTACCTTATGCCTAACCTGGCTAAAAATGCATCGAAGGTTGACAGGAAAAAGTTTCAGGAAGATGCTATGAATAAACCCTGGGCGCAGATCGCCTGCCATAAAAGCTATAATGCAGGCATGGGCGTCAACATAGCAAAGGCGCTCATCACCGATATTATCATCGTTTTATTTTTCTGCTGGATAATTTCAGGATTTACAGCCAATAGCTTTGGCAAAACTTTCCTTGCAGCCTTATTAACGGCATTGATTATCTCCCTCTATTCAAATTATGTCATCCACATCTGGTACCAGGCTTTCGACCTGGAAGCGAATGTTACAGATAACCTTGTTAGCTGGGGCATAACGGCATCTGGCTTGGCTGGTGGCTGAACAGGAAGAAGGCATAATGCCGGTTTTTTAATTAATGACTGCCGGCATTGATAAAGTATGATAATTGAGGCCGGCCTGCACTTAATAAACAATCAATTTTTCAGGGCGTGTTCTAAACGCATCAAAAAATCAAGGCGCAATAATCAGCGGGCTTTTGCCTTTTATGTCAACGAGCTCAAGATCAAACACAAGTTCCTCCCCGGCAAGCGGATGATTGGCATCGAGCGTAATGGATTCTTCACTAATCGCCGTAATCACAACAGGTAATTCCTGGCCGTTTTCGCCGTGCATCTGCAAGGTCATTCCCACTTCAGGTGTAATATCAGGCGGAAAATTTTTAACAGGAAATTCAATCACCATTTCTTCCTGCCTGGGGCCGTAAGCTTCTTCAGCCGGTATGGAAATGGTTTTTTTATCGCCTACAGCCATGCCGGCTACGCCATCGTCAAAACCTTTTATAACCATGCCGCTGCCCACTTCAAATTCAAGCGGCTGGCGGTCTGCGCTGCTGTCGAATGTAGTACCATCTGTAAGGCGGCCATGATAATGCACTTTTACCTTGTCGCCTTTTTTTGCCTGTTGCATAAAATAAATTTTATAATGAATAATAATGTATCAATCAAATTGTGTGCGGGACTATTAAGATAGGCCGGCGGCAAATGTATTGTTTAATAATTATGCGGGAGGAGAATTTAAGCGCCGCTTGTTTTATTTTAGCAAACCGTTCAACTTAGGGTGCATTTCGATTTTTCGATCTTCGCACGGTTTCCCGGTCGGCGGAGACACACGACCGGCAGGGGTCTACAGGCGGAATGTCCTCATCCGCCTGCGAAAAATTGAAATACACCCTCAACTTATCTATTGATGAAACGCCCATGTAAAATTTTTCACACAACGGGTAATGTACATCAGGGTGTTCCATGAGGCCATTGAAAAAAACAAACTTGTACGAATGAAACCGAGCATGATAATTTTTTCTCACACAACCTGTCCCGAACCAGCTTCGGGAGGAAATGTACATAGCGAGGTTCCCTGTCTGCCGGACAGGCAGGCATGAGACCATTGAAAAATCAAACTTGTACGAATGAAAGAAGAAAAAGAAAAGCTAAGGCTTGATAAATACTTGTGGAGCATCCGCATTTTTAAAACAAGGGCGCAGGCTGCTGAGGCCTGTGAGAAAGGCCGTGTAAAGCTGAATGACATGCCGGCAAAAGCTTCAAAAAATGTAAATATTGGCGATAAATATGCAATTAAAACAGAAGACAGGAAATGGCTGGTGCAGGTGAGCGGCCTGCTTGATCATCGCGTACAATACAGCGAAGCCATCCAATATTATATTGACCTTACGCCGGAAGAAGAAAGAGAAAAAATACAAATGCAGCCAGCCAGTTTTTACACAGGTAAGCGCCTGAGCAAAACAGGAAGGCCTACCAAAAAACAAAGGCGCGACCTTGATGAATTTACAGGCGAAATATAATTACACTTTATGGCCGCTTTGCAGCGGTTTATATTTGCCTTTATGAAGATTGATATTCTTACCGTGTTACCGGAGTTACTGGAAAGCCCGTTAAGCCACAGCATCATGAAAAGGGCGCAGGAGAAAAACCTGCTTACGGTGCGGCTGTTTAATTTGCGCAAATGGGCGGTGAATGATTATGGCCAGGTGGACGATTATCAATACGGCGGCGGCGCAGGCATGGTAATGATGTGCGGGCCTTTGGCCAATGCCATTGATGAACTGAAGCAGGAAACAAATTATGATGAGGTCATCTACATGACGCCCGATGCGGAAGTATTCAATCAAAAAATGGCCAACCGGCTTTCGCTGAAAGAGAACCTGCTTATTATATGCGGTCATTATAAAGGCATTGACCAGCGCATACGCGATAACTATATAACCAAAGAAATCTCTGTTGGCGATTTTGTTTTAAGCGGCGGCGAAATTGCGGCTGCTATTATTGTTGATGCCGTGGGCAGGTTAATTCCCGGTGTATTAAATGATGAAACTTCTGCGCTGTTTGATTCTTTCCAGGATGATTTATTAGCGCCGCCGGTTTATACGAGGCCGGCCAAATTCAGGAATTGGGAAGTGCCTGAAGTTTTATTAAGCGGCGACCCTAAAAAAATAGAAGCCTGGCGCCATGAAAAAGCGGTGGCGCTTACGAAGCTGAAAAGGCCGGGGCTGTTGGGAGATGAAGAATAGTTAAAGCCGCAACTTTAAATGCTCGATATTTAATGTCGTTTACTTAAAGTTTACAAGTTCACGGGTTCACCTGTTCACGCGTTGTTTATAGTGCGCAAGGGATAAATTAGTGAATAATATTTTCTTTGTCAGACCTCACCCCCTAACCCCTCCCGAATGGCCGGGACAAGTTCTCCAAAGGAGAGGGGAGCTAAAACCGAACAACACAAAATCACTTTCTTACACCTTGCAGCGTATAGCAAGTTGTTTCTTCTAACCAGTAATAAGAATAGCAAATTAAATAACCTAAAGCCAGAAGCTGATAGCTCACAGCCTTTATTTTCACGGGGGGCTTATCATCTATTTCCCAAATGCCTGCAGGCTGGTGCTGAAAATTTTCACGGCAATGGCCAGCAATATCACGCCAAAAAATTTGCGTACAGCAACCAGGCCGGCCTTACCTAAAATTCTTTCAAGCCATTTTAATAAATGCAGGGCTATAAAAATGATCACAAGGTTTATTAATATGCCAATAAGAATATAATTATCATCAAAGTTGGCTTTAAGCGACATGATGGTGGTAAGCGTTCCGGTGCCGGCGATGAGTGGAAATGCAATGGGCACCAGCGTGCCGCTTGAGCCCGGTTCTTCCTTAAAAATATCAAGGCCCAATACCATTTCAAGCCCCACCAGAAACATAACGATTGAACCACCCACGGCAAAAGAATGCACATCGAGGTTCATTATTTTTAAAATGGGACGGCCTGCATATAAAAACAGCACCATTAAAATACCGCTGGCCAGGGTAACTTTCCACGAATTGATGTCGCCGGTTTTATTTTTCTGCGCAATTAATACAGGTATGGAGCCGATAATATCAATTACGGCAAACAGTGTAAACGTTACAGTGAGTATTTTGTTGATATCCATACAGCGGTTTATGCAAAATTAATCTCGTTTGCAGATATAAGGATGAATACATTTGCATCACATTAAATTAATAAAATGAAAGGGATATTGATTATACTAAGCGTATTTATTTTTTTACAGGCAAAATCCCAGAGCGCAGATACGGCGCACTTATACAACCCGGAAGCTGATGCGGAAAAAGAAATTGCAGCCGCCGTAAAACAAGCCAAAGCGGAACACAAATTCGTATTGATACAGGGTGGCGGCAACTGGTGCAGCTGGTGCAAACGCTTCAGCATAACAGTGGCCGGCGATGCAGCCCTGGATTCAATAGTAAAAGCCAACTTCATAGTGTACCATCTTAATTACAGTGAAGAAAATAAGAATCAAAAACTGTTTGCCAGGTATGGTTACCCGCAGCGCTTCGGCTTTCCTGTTTTTATAATTCTTGATGAAAACGGCAACCGCATTCATACGCAAAACTCCGCCTATCTTGAAGAAGGCAAAGGCTATAACAAAGAAAAGATTGCTGAGTTTTTCAGAGACTGGCGCCCGGCGGCGTTAGATCCCAAAAATTATACAGCGAAATAAAAGTTTATTTAAAGTTCAAAAAGTTCACGGGTTCACCTGTTCACACGTTGTTTAAATGAGGCAATCGTAAATTAAATAACGTAAAGTCAGATGCTCGTGGCTCATAGCTCATAGCTCACAGCCTGAAGCTTGCAACGTTTATTTTAAAGTTCACAAGTTCACAGGTTAGCTTACACCATTTCAAAATCGCAGAACCAAAAACCGTATTTCCGCTTTACCTCATCCACGTTGCTGAGCCTTGAAATTTCGTATTGTTTATTATTGTTGCCCGACTAAATAATTTAAAATCTTGTATTTCAATGTTTGACCTCACCCCAACCCCTCCCGAATGGTCGGGACAAGTTCTCCAAAGGAGAGGGGCCAGAACCCGCTCTGGCAAATGGTTTCAAGAGATTCGATAATT
>NZ_JASGEX010000105.1:0-10504 GCF_047606085.1 Parafilimonas sp. | reverse complement strand
TTGAAAAAACGGCGGCAGCTATCTTCATCGGCATACCTGCTGAAAAATTCTGACATATTCATAGCTAATTATTTTAGACAAAAATACTAATATAATTAGCTATTTCCAAATTACGGATAGTCATTATCTGCTTTATATCTTCTTCTGCCATATCCTTCAACAATTGCTGTTGTTACAGCTTTTGAGGATCTTCTTATCTGGCTGCCTTCTTCATACAACTCAAACTTTGGAAGGGATATGCTCATTTTATGTACTTCGATTGTTAAACGCTTCGACTCTTTATAAACATCTAAATCTTTATAGCTTTTCATACCTGTAACAAGAAACCTGAAACCAGCAACTAAACCAAAATTTTATTCAATAACTCAATATACAACTCAATCCCATTCTTTATTTCATCAACAAAAATAAACTCATCTGCGCTATGGCTTCTGGCACTGTCGCCCGGGCCCATCTTTAATGCAGGAAAAGGCATCAAGGCTTTATCGCTTGTTGTGGGCGAACCATAATAGGTTCTCCCTAATTCAATCCCTGCCTTCACCAAAGGGTGATCCAAAGAAATGTTGGTTGAGCGCAGGCGAAGGCTTCTTGGCACAACTTCACTTTGCACATTTTGCTTGATGATGCTTAACACCTCTTCAAAACTGTATAATTCATTTACACGCACATCCACCGTGAATTTACATTCAGAAGGAATTACATTATGCTGCGACCCTGCATTGATAATAGTTACACTCATCTTATTCGGGCCGATTAGTTCAGATACTTTATCAAACCGGTAATTTTTAACCCAATCAATATCTTTTAGCGCTTTATAAATTGCATTGTCGCCTTCTTCCCTTGCCGCATGGCCGGCCCTGCCATGTGCCGTGCAATCCAGTACCAGCAGGCCTTTTTCGGCAACGGCCATATTCATTAATGTAGGTTCGCCAACGATAGCACACCATGCAGCCCCAGCCCTAAAGGGAGTTTGCAAAGAACTTGTTGTATTTATAAAGGTTTCATCTTTTAACAGCAACTCTATTCCATTTTTACCGCTGATTTCTTCTTCGGCGGTTGCTGCGAGAATGATGTTGTATTGTAAGTTTTGCTGATGGTAGAAATGAATAAATGTAGTGATCAAAGAAACCAAACATCCACCGGCATCGTTGCTGCCAAGGCCATATAATTTACCATCTTCAATATCGGCTTTGAAAGGATATCTTGTATATTGCTTGCTGGGCCTTACCGTATCGTGATGTGAGTTGAGTAAAATGGCGGGCTTGCTTTTATCAAAATATTTATTGGTTGCCCAAACATTGTTCAGCAACCTGTTTGTTGTTATGTTTTTTGACTGGAGAAAAGATTCAATTGCGTCAGCGGTTTTATCTTCCTCTCTTGAAAAAGAAGGAATGGAAATTAATTGCTGAAGCAAACCCAATGCGTCTTTATATAAATTATCAATCTCCATCATTGAGTAATCAAAGTTCCTGTCGTTTTATCTGTTGTATTTTGAATGAGGTCGTCTGCATCGCCAATCAGTACTTCCTGCACGCCGGCATCTATTGCAGCAAAAGCATTATCTATTTTTGGAAGAATGCCGGCAAATAATTTCTGTTCATCCAGCAGTTGTTTATATTTTTCTTTGTTGATGTTGGTGATAACAGAATTTTCATCTTCTACATTTTCCAATACACCTTTCTTTTCAAAACAATATATCAGCCTTACATCATAATATGCTGAAAGCGCAACCGCAATTGATGATGCAATTGTATCAGCATTTGTATTTAGAATATGGCCCTGGCCATCGTGCGTTAAGGAAGCAAATATTGGCGTGAAGTTGTTTTGCAGCAACAACATTAAACTTTGAACATTAAACTTTGAACTATTTAAATCGCCCACCCAGCCAAAGTCAACGCCCCCATCCCCTAAAGGGGGTCGTTTTTTTGCCGGTATAATATTTCCATCAGCGCCGGTTAAGCCAATGGCATTACAATTCAATGCTTGTAATTGTGCAACAATTTTTTTGTTGATCAAGCCTCCGTAAACCATCGTTACAAGATCAATCGTATCACTATCAGTTATTCTTCTGCCGTTAATATATTTTGATTCTATGTCAAGCTTGTTGCCGATTGTTGTTGCAATCTTTCCACCTCCATGCACCACGATTTTATGCGATTTAACTGATGCAACTGATGTAAGGAATGACTTCAGCTTTCCTTCATCATCAATAATATTGCCGCCAACTTTTATTACAAATAAGCGCTCCATAATTATTAGGGTTTGCCGCCTCCGCTTAGGGAGTGTAGAAGGGAACTAATAACAGCCTGTGCTGCCCATACACGATTGCCCGCCTGTTGTGTAACGATGCTGCTGGCGCTATCCAGCACTTCATCGCTTAATTCAACATTTCTTCTTACGGGTAAACAATGCATCACTTTTGCACTGTTGGTGAGTTTCAACTTATCTTCTGTTAACATCCAATCCGGGTCGTTCTCATAAATCTTACCATAATCAGTATAAGTGCTCCAGTTTTTTACATACACAAAGTCTGCGTCTTTCAATGCTTCATTTTGGTTATGTGTGATGGCTGCGCCTTTTGTAAATTCTTCTTTTAACTCATAATCCTGCGGATGCGTTATTACAAAATCAGCTTCGCCCCAGGCATTGATCCATTGCGCGAAACTGTTGGCCACACATTGTGGCAAAGGCTTTACGTGCGGCGCCCACGTTAATACAATTTTCGGATGGCTGATAGCCGATGGCTGATAGCTGATAGCTTCTTTGATTGTAATAACATCAGTTAAACTTTGCAGCGGGTGCAGTGTTGCGCTTTCCAGACTTATAACCGGAACGCCGCAATATTTTATGAACTGCGTAATGTACAGTTCACTGTAATCATCATCGCGGTTTTTTAAAGAAGGAAAGGTTCTTATGCAGAGAATATCAAAATAATTTCCCAGCACCGGCGCTGCGTCTTTTATATGTTCAACTGTACTGCCGCTCATAATGGCGCCTTCTTCAAATTCCAGCGCCCAGCCCTCTTTGTCCACATTAAAAACAATAGCATCCATTCCAAGATTGCCTGCTGCAACCTGTGTGCTTAATCTTGTACGCAAACTCGGATTGAGAAATAATAAACCAATGCGTTTACCCGCGCCGAGGTTTTTATCTTTTAAAGGATCAGCTTTATACATCAACGCTTTTTCAACCAAAGCATTAATGTTGCCTGCATCATGAACCGATATAAATTGTTTCAATGTTTGGATAGTTTGAATTAATTATACATTTTGAATGTGAAACCGAAGCTTAATTGAAAATATGTTGTACAAGTGTTGCGACGCAAGGGGCGATGCCATGAAAACCGATGCCGGTAACCCAAACATTCATGCTTAATTTTTAAATATGTCAAAATACTCTTTGAACTGAAACATCCTGTAGCGTAGCATGCCTGTTGTTTCAACCAATATCCCGAGCTTTTCAAAATCTTCAATCAGTTTATAGGCCGACACTTTTGAAAGGCCCGTAACTTTTACCACATTATCAATTAATACAATTGGCTGCAGAAATAAATAATCGCTAAGCGTTTTTGCAACCGTAATTTTTTTACCCAGCTTAACTATTTTTTGCTCTTCAATTTTTTTCTTTATTGCAATTATTTTTTTTAGACCGTCAATTGCCTTTTGCGCTGTTTCAATTATGCCTACCAAAACAAACTTAAGCCACTGTACAAGATTATTATGTGTGCGCACACGCATAAGGTTATCGTAATACAATGTTTTGTTTTTTTCAAAGAAATCGCTCAAATACAACACAGGTTTGCTTAATACTTCATGGCTTACAAAGTACAATGAAATCATCAGCCTTCCTATGCGGCCATTGCCATCTAAAAACGGGTGTATGGTTTCAAACTGGTAATGCGCCAGGGCAATGCGCATAACATGCGGCAAGCCGCATTCATCATTATGCATCAAATTTTCAACATCGCCAATTGCCTGCCCTACCAAATCTGCTGTGGGTGGCACAAACACTGCATCTTTTAAAGATGCGCCGCCAATCCAGTTTTGGCTGCGCCTGAATTCGCCCGGCATTTTATGTTCGCCCCGCACATTCTTTAATAAAGTTTTATGCGCTTTTTTTAAAAGCCTGCTCGAAAGCGGTAATTTTTTTAAACCATTTATAGCTTCATTCAATGCTTTTATGTAGTTGTTTACTTCGCGCCAGTCATTTCTTTTTTCGGGCGAAATAAACTCTTCACGCTGCAATGTTTCTTCAATATTTGTTTGCGTGCCTTCAATTTTACTGCTTACAGTAGCTTCTTTCGCCACATGCATTTGTATAAAATGGTCTATGTCGGACACAAGCGATGCAAATGCATTCAGCTCGCCTAATTTTAATGTGGCTTTATCGCAAAGCTGCGTAAGCTCAATATCGCTCCACTTGTACTGCATGTTTATTTTTTCGGGAATAAAATATTTATACCCTGAAGTTTTTGCAAACACGCCAGCTTTAAAATTGCTTAAATCCTGCACTAAAATAGTTTTCAGCAAACTTAACTAAAAAATAAATAAGTTAAGTTTAGTGGCATAAACTTAACTTAGATGACTTCTAAGTTAACCTTGCTTCAAATTACCTTCAGGCATTTTTTTATCTTTTTGATCACCAGCTATAGTTTTTCATGGTATCGTTTGTTGCAGTTTATCCCGCACCTGATGCGGGATCGCAACACTGCATCTGCATATTTTCAATTAAACCAAAGGCTCATAATCTTTAAAGCGCTAACTAATCAAAGAGCTATTCCAGAATAAATGAACGCAATCATGCGTTTGCGGTTTCGGGAACTATCTGTATGCCTTTCATCTCTGCAATAGCTTCATTCAACGTATCTAAAAATTCATCT
Organism: Parafilimonas sp.; assembly: GCF_047606085.1. Taxonomy (GTDB): domain Bacteria; phylum Bacteroidota; class Bacteroidia; order Chitinophagales; family Chitinophagaceae; genus Parafilimonas. The sequence continues at coordinate 5,625 of NZ_JASGEX010000105.1, read as the reverse complement.
GCCTGCTTGCGTGTAATATTCAATGCAGGCAATAAACGAATTACGTTTGGTTTTGCCTCGCCGGTGAAGATGAAATAATCATTTAATAACTTTTGGCGCAGGTCTTTAATGTCTTCAGGCACATCAAAACCAATCATTAAGCCTTTGCCGCGAACATTATCAAGTCCATCAATGCTTTTTAATTTATTGATGAGGTACATGCCGCGCTGCTTGCTCATCTCAATCAAATTATCCCTTTCAATTACTTCCAATACGGCCAGGGCCGCAGCGCAAGCCAGTTGATTGCCGCCAAATGTTGTGCCCAGCAGGCCATGCTGCTTTGGCTTAATGTAAGGTGCAATTAAAATACCACCAACCGGAAAGCCATTGCCCATGCCTTTTGCCATGGTATAAATATCTGCATTCACACCTGCATGGTCCAGCGCAAAGAACTTTCCGCTTCTGCCATAGCCGCATTGCACCTCATCAGCAATAAATAATGCATCGTTGGCATCGCATAGCCTTCTTATCAGTTGCAAAAAACTCTCGCTGGCAACGTTTATGCCACCAACGCCCTGTATGGCTTCCACAATAACTGCCGCCACTTTACCATCGTTGGTTTGAAAATATTCTTTCAGTGCAGCTTCATCATTGAACGGAAGAAAATCAATATTGCCGGTTTCATTTACAGGCGCCACAATATTCTTATTGTCTGTGGCAGCAACTGCTAATGATGTTCTGCCATGGAAAGCTTTATTAAAAGCAACAATCTTTTTTTTGCCTGTGTGAAATGATGCCAGCTTTAATGCGTTTTCATTGGCTTCGGCGCCGCTGTTAACGAGGAATAACTGATATTCTTCTTTACCGCTAACCTTGCCTAATTTATGGGCCAGTTCCTGTTGAATTGGAATATGCACGGAGTTAGAATAGAATGCAATTTTTTCCAGTTGGTCTTCAATTCGCTGAACCCAATGCGGATGTGTGTGGCCAATACTGATCACGGCATGTCCTCCATACAAATCAAGATACTGCACACCATTTTCATCCCATACATAAGAGCCTTGCGCTTTGGTAATAGTAATGTCGTTTAAGGCATAAACATCGAATAAAGTCATAAGTTGTAAGTTGTAAGTAATAAGTTATGGGCGCACTTTATTAATAAGTGCAATCAGCATGCCTTTTACTTCGTTAATTAATTTAAATAATGTTTGAAAAACTTCTTCTTTTAAATATGATAAATCCTTTGAAAGGATAAGAAAATATTCTAACTCGTTGGCTGAACCTAATGCAATGTTTAAGAAATGAGCAAACTCTTGACTTGAATTCTTTCCACATCCTTCTGCAATGTTTGCCGGTATTGCTGAAGCTGCCCTCCTAAGTTGATTTGTTAAGCTATAGATTTCTTCTTTAGGAAAAACCTTGGTGCATTCATAAGCCTGTAACGTAAATGAATGTGCTTTTTCCCAAACTTTTAAATCTTTGTAATTCTGCATTACTTATAACTTAAAACATGCTCCCTTTTAATTTAAGGCCGGTCGTTTCATTCAAACCAAACATTAAATTCATATTTTGAACCGCCTGGCCACTTGCCCCTTTTAATAAATTATCAAGCGCGCTATGTACCACCAATTTGCTGCCAACTTTCTCTAATTGTATCACACATTTATTGGTATTTACTATTTGTTTTAAAAAGATGGGTTCGTCACTAACAATGGTGAATGGATTGCCCTTATAAAAATCTTTATATAAATTTTTCAATTCTTCCGGAGATGCTTCGCAATGCACCGTTGAACTGATAAAAATACCGCGCGTAAAATCGCCGCGCCAGGGCACAAAACTAATGCCCCCATCCCCTAAAGGGGGTTTCTGTAGCTGCGTGAGCGATTGCATAATTTCTCCAAGATGTTGATGGGTTAACGTTTTATACGCCTGTATATTATTGGCGCGCCAGCTAAAATGAGAAGTGGCAGCTAAAGATTGGCCGGCGCCGGTAGAGCCAGTTATTCCTGTTGTATAAATTTCATCCAACAGGCCCGCTTTTGCCAACGGTAATAAGCCCAACTGAATAGCTGATGCAAAACAGCCGGGATTGGCTACATTGTGCGCCGACTTAATTTGCTCTTTGTTTAATTCAGGTAAACCGTAAACAAAGCTGCGGGACTTGAACTTTGAGCTTTGGGCCAGGCGAAAATCGTTGGCAAGGTCAATTATTTTAATAATATCAGCAATTTCATTTTCAGATAAAAACTTTTTTGAATCGCCATGACCAAGACATAAAAAAAGCACATCAATACTCCCATCCCTTAAAGGGGTGTTATCATCCGTAAACTTCAATTCTGTTTCGCCAATTAAATCCTGGTGCACTTTAGAAACAGGGTTTCCGGCATTGCTTTTACTATGAATAAAACGAATATCAGTATTTGGGTGATTAATTAATAACCGGATCAATTCGCCGCCTGTATAACCCGCGCCACCTATAATACCAACATTAATTTTCTTCATGTTCAAAACAATTAAATCTATCGTTATTAGTTGAAGGCTGAGAGCTTAATATAAATTCAAGATCAGTATTTGCATTATTTACAATGCGATGCTTTTTACCAGCCGGGATATGAAAGCCTTCATTTTCTTTTACTGAAAAAACCTGCCCTTCCACCTCAAAAGTTGCACTTCCTTTCAATATAAAAAAGAACTGCTGTGCATTTTTATGATAATGTAAACTTTCTGCAGCACCCTCCGGCATTAATTCCTGTTTTACAGATAACGCATCTGTTTCAACAAAAATCCATCCATCACAATCGTTTCCCCATTTGTAATGTTGCAAAGCAGTATGTTTATTCAGAACCTGCATGATAATTTTAAAGTAGAAGGTATAGGGTTTATGGCGTAAGGCCTTAAACCCTATACCCTAAACCTTACCCCTTATTTAAAAAATGGTACATCGCGGTTTGATTGCCAAAAATTTTACTGAAGCCACGCACATCTTCACCGGTAAAGCCTGTATTCATCTCGCCATATTTTCCAAACCTGCTGTTCATGAGATCATGTTCGCTTTCTATGCCGATTATTTGAAAACGATACGGCATTAACTGCACAAATACATCACCGGTTACATTTTGCTGTGCGCTTTGCAGAAAAGCTTCCATATCACGCATCACCGGATCAAGTATCTGGCCTTCATGCAGCCAGTTGCCATAAAAGCTTGCAATATTATCTTTCCAGCTTAACTGCCATTTGGTAAGCACATGTTTTTCCAGTGCATGATGCGCTTTCAGAATTACCATTGGCGCTGCGGCCTCAAAACCTACACGACCTTTAATGCCAATAATGGTATCGCCCACATGTATATCGCGGCCAATGCCATAAGGCCCGGCAATGGCTTGCAAATATTGAATGGCTTCTGATGGATGGTTGAAAGTTTTACCATCAACACCGGTCAATTCACCTTTTTCAAAACGTAAACGGACTTCCTGGCTTTCCGACTTGCTGACTTGTGTAGGCCATGCTTCTTCCGGCAATATACCTTTGCTTTTTAATGTTTCCTTACCGCCAACGCTGGTGCCCCACAAACCTTTGTTGATGGAATACGCTGCTTTTTCAAAATTCATATCAACACCTTTCTTTTTCAGGTATTCAATCTCTGCTTCGCGGCTGAGTTTGAGATCGCGAATGGGCGTTATAATTTCAACTTCGGGGATCATAATATGAAACACCATATCAAAACGCACCTGGTCGTTGCCGGCACCGGTGCTGCCATGCGCAACTGCCTTTGCGCCCACAGCTTTTACATGATCTGCAATGTGCAATGCCTGCACTAATCTTTCTGCACTTACACTTAACGGGTAGGTATTATTTTTTAAAACGTTTCCGAAAACAAGGTATTTGATAATGCGGTCGTAATAACCTTTTACGGCATCAATGGCTGTATGCGTTTTTACACCAAGTTTATAAGCGTGCTCTTCAATTTTTTTTAATTCATCTTCGCTGAAACCGCCCGTGTTTACGATAATGCTGTGCACATCGTAACCTTTATCTTCATTTAAATATTTTACACAAAAAGAAGTATCGAGGCCGCCGGAGAAACCGAGAACGATGGCGCCCCCGTCCCCAGAAGGGGTGTTTGTATGTTCGTGATTATTTTGAGTTGCTGACATTGTGCTGCTGAAATAAGTTTTGCTTTATGAATTATGCTGAATAATGATATGCCGTACAAGTGTTGCGGCCCCGCATCAAGCACAGGGCAGGCTCCAGGAACAATGCCATTTGTTTTGTTGCTGGTACCCAAAAAAATCAGGCAAAAATAGTGGCGAACATGGCAACCAGTGAACGTTTTTTCTTTTGTTTCACAGCTTCCATTTTTGGCTTGTCTTTTTTCTGGAAGGCTTTCAGAAAACGGTTTTTCTTGCGGCGTAATAGCCTTGCATATACTTCGCTTTTTTCCTGAAAATGTTCCCTGGTTTCCTGCGGTTCGTAATGATCGGCAGGATCGTATAACATGGCAGTGCACATACAATTTTTGCGCTCCTTCATCATAAGAATATCGTAGTTCACACAGCTTTTGCAACCGGCCCAGAATGTTTCATCCTGCGTAAGTTCGCTGTAGGTAACGGGCTCATAACCGAGATCGCTGTTTATTTTCATTACGGCAAGGCCGGTGGTTAAACCAAATATTTTTGCTTTCGGATATTTTTGCCTTGAGAGCTCAAATATTTTTTTCTTTATCTGTTTTGCTACGCCGGTTTTTCTGAAAGCAGGCGATACGATAAGCCCGCTGTTGGCAACAAATTCACCGTGGCTCCATTCTTCAATATAACAAAAGCCAACCCATGTGCCGTCTTTTGTGAGCGCAATCACTGCCTTGCCTTCTATCATTTTTAAAATGATGTATTGCGGGCTGCGCTTGGCAATGCCGGTACCTCTTGCCATGGCGCTTGCTTCCATTTCCCTGGTAATGGTTTCTGCGTAATCTGCATCGCTGGAATTGGCGATGCGCACTATGATATTTTGATTCTGTTCCACTTTGCTTTGCTTATTGTAAAAAGATAATTGTTTGCGTGTAACGGCTTACACGAATGCATTAAAGGCTGCATGTTGCGGGATATCAAATTCTTGGTCGTCGCACAAGGCGGAAGCAAAACGGGTTTGGCAATAAAACAACACTCATTATGCAATGATGAGAAACATATAAGTTGTTATGTGTTGTATTCTTTTTCAACGTTAGTTCAATATAAAATTGTGAACCAATATTTTTTGAGGGCGTAAAATTAGTAATGTTTAGAATATAAATGCGTTAAAATTTTTTTGTAAAGTCTATACCATTTCTTCCCTGTTATGTTTTCCTGGATAAATGCAATTGCATTGCCAGGTTATTTTAATGAAACCGGGCATGATAATTTTTTCTCACACAACCTGTCCCGAACCAGCTTCGGGAGGGGAATGCCTGCCTGCCGGCGAGGCAGGTACATAGCAAGGTGCTCCCGAAGCAAGTTCGGGACAGGCATGAGACCACTGAAAAAATAAATATGTGCGAATGAACGCCCTTTTAACTATACTCCTCGCTGGATAAAAATGTGCAATCATTGATTTGCCAAAGTACAAATCTATTCTTATTGCCAGCCTTACATTAAGTAAGGCAAGCATAAAACA
>NZ_JASGEX010000104.1:0-37171 GCF_047606085.1 Parafilimonas sp. | reverse complement strand
TCTGAATGAATTTTGTTACAAGTTTAACCGAAGGTTCTTTGGGCAGAGTTTATTTGACAGGGTATTGGTCGCAACGCTGGAAAATCCATGGTACAGACCTTTTCCAAAAAACGGATAGTCATTAAAAATTCTGTTCGCTTCAGGTATTGCTTTATTTACATTTAATTCGCTCCAAACATAAGCGGCAATCAATAAGGTAAATGCAATTCCTGTTGACAAGCCAATAATATTTACAGTTGAATAGAAACGATGCTTAATTATATTGCGCCAGGCTGTTTTGAGATAATTTTTAAACATCTTTTTTGGCTTTGCATTAAATTATTTAAAGTTACAGGAGTGGAAAGGAATAATCGTTGGAGCATTAAAAAATAAATTTACCGGCTAACATTTTCTTTTGCTTAAAATAAAGATGATACCAGAGTCAAAATATTTTCTAAGCTAAAATTAGCAGTATTTTTATAAGATTAAAACGAGTGATTTATGGCAATCGCAATTAAAACAGTTCCGGTATTAAAAGATAAGGTTTCCGAAACCTTTAACAGGAAAGCCATTGCCAGCGCTGCCAAAAAAGCTACCGTAAAGTTTACCAAAGAGATTTCTATTTCATCTAAGATTCTTGCAAAAGCCGAACTAAAATAAATTACTTTGGGGTTCCTGCTGAACAAGTGTACACTAAGGGTTTACAATCAGGACATTTTAAAAAAGTGCCTGCCTTTCGATTGCGGCAATAAGGATTTAAATGAGTTTTTCGCAAAAGACGTTTTGCTATACACTTTCGAACTTTTGGGCAAAAGCTATTGTTTTACTTTAGACGAAAATCCCGCAGAAATTATTTGTGCATTTACTGTTTCAAACGATAGCATTAAAACATTTACGCTGCCTAACGCAAGAAAGAAAAAAGTAAACACGGCTGTACCACGCGAGAAACAAATGAAAAGTTATCCTGCCGTATTGATTGGGCGATCAGGCGTAAATGTAAATTTCAGGAAATTAGAAAATGAAACGCAAACAATTGGCGACTAACTGATGAATTTTATTAAAGCATGGTTTATAGACCCGGACAATAAAACGGCCTGCCGTTTTTTAGTGGTGGACGCATATAATGAACCCAAACCATTAAGCTACTATAAACGTAATGGTTTTATAGAACTGTTCAGCGCAGAAGAGCAGGAAAAAGAAAGTACAAACCTGCCTGCAGAATATGAACTGAAAACCCGTTTATTATATTTTGATTTAATTGTGCTGGCAAATAAATAAGCTGCTCTTATTATCAATAATGTCGTAGAAAGGTTAGTTTACACAAAAAATAATTGCTGTTTCTATAACTCTTCAGCAGCTAAATTTGCACCCTATGCAAACAGATTTTCTTGTCATTGGCTCGGGCGTTGCCGGTCTTACTTATTCTATTAAGATGGCAAAAGCCTTTCCCGAAAAAGAAATTATTGTGCTCACAAAAACAACATCGGATGAAACCAATACCAAGTATGCACAGGGCGGCGTGGCCGGTGTGTGGAACGATGAAAACGACAGCTTCGATAAACACATTGAAGATACGTTAATTGCCGGCGATGGGTTATGCAATGAACACATTGTGGAGATTGTTGTAAAAGAAGGTCCGGAGCGCATTCGTGAAATAATAGAATACGGAGCCCGCTTCGATAAAGATGAAACCGGTGAATATACTTTGGGCAGGGAAGGCGGCCACAGCGAAAACCGCATTCTTCATCATAAAGATGTAACGGGCAAAGAGATTGAGCGCGCCTTATTAAAAGAAGTAAAGAAATCCCCCAACATAAAGTTTATAAATTACTGCTTTGTTGTTGATATTATTACACAGCACCATCTTGGTTATCTTGTTACAAAATCAGCAACAGATATTACCTGCTATGGCGTATATGTTTTAAACATCAATACCAACCAGATTGAAAAGATATTATCGCCCATCACCGTTCTGGCATCAGGTGGCTGCGGACAGGTTTACCGCACCACCACCAATCCCAGGATTGCAACCGGCGATGGCATTGCCATGGTGTATCGGGCAAAGGGCAGGGTGGAAAATATGGAGTTCATCCAGTTTCATCCCACCGCTTTATTCGAGCCTGGTGTTTCTCCTTCGTTCCTGATTACGGAAGCGGTGCGTGGCGATGGCGGCATACTGCGCAATAAAGATGGCGAGGCCTTCATGGTACGCTATGATGAAAGAAAAGACCTTGCGCCCCGCGATATTGTTGCCCGTGCTATTGATAATGAAATGAAACGTTCAGGAACGGAGCATGTATATCTCGATTGCCGCCACATGAACCTGGAAAAATTCATTCATCATTTCCCCAATATTTATGAAAAATGTTTAAGCATAGGCATAGACGTTTCAAAGCAAATGATACCGGTGGCGCCGGCGGCGCATTACAGTTGCGGCGGTGTAAAAACAGATGAATGGGCGCAAACATCCATATTGAATTTATATGCCTGCGGCGAATGCGCCAGCACGGGCTTACATGGCGCCAACCGTTTGGCAAGCAACAGTCTTTTGGAAGCAATGGTATTTGGTCACCGTGCTTATGTAAGCACGGTTGAAAAAATGAGCGTTTTAAAAAGCCCCTCTCTTTTGGAGGACTTGTCCCGACCATTCGGGAAGGGTTGGGATGAGGTCCCTGACTGGAATGCCCTCGGTACTTCCGAACCAAAGGAAATGATCCTCATTACCCAAAGCCTCAAAGAGCTGCAGCAGATAATGAGCGATTATGTTGGTATTGTTCGCAATGATGTGCGCCTTGAGCGCGCCATGAAACGTCTCGACCTGTTGTTTGTTGAAACGGAAGCTTTGTACCGGTCAACCAAAGTTTCACCACAGCTATGTGAGTTAAGAAATTTAATTACGGCAGGATATTTAATTGTAAAAAGCGCTGAGTTCAGAAAAGAAAGCCGCGGCCTGCATTACAATACGGATCATCCGGATAAAAGCAAACTACTTCAAAATATAATTTTATAAAACACTTATTTGAAAGATTATTATTCTATAGACGGATTTAATTCCCCTCTCCTTTGGAGAGGGGGCAGGGGGTGAGGTCTTATGTACTACATTCTTTATGCCTTTTTATATCTTGTTTCTTTACTGCCTTTTTGGTTCCTGTATGGCATCAGCTACCTCGCTTATGTGCTTATCTATTATATTATAGGGTATAGAAAAGCAGTGGTATTTTCAAATATTGCCGTTGCATTTCCAAATAAAACAGAAGCAGAAAGAAAGCGCATTGCAAAAAGCTTCTATAAAAATTTTACAGATAATTTTATGGAAGTAATAAAGCTCTTCAGCATTTCTCCTGCCCAATTGCAAAACCGTATGACCTGGGATTATGAATTTCTGGATAAATATTATCGCCAGGGAAAAAATGTGCAGTTGCACCTTGGCCATTTTTTTAACTGGGAATATGCAAACCTTTCTGTAAGCTTTGCTTCAAGATTTCCTGTGCTGGTTGTTTATATGCCAATAACCGGTAAAGCAATTGACAAGGTGTTTATTAAACTGCGCACACGCTTTAATGCAAAAATGATCCGGGCAACCTCTTTTCTTAAAGATTTTAAACCCTACAGCAAACAGCAATCATGCCTTGTATTTGTTGCCGACCAGAATGCAGGCAGTTATAACCTGGCGTACTGGCTGTCGTTTTTTAATAAGATGGCGCCATTTGTTACCGGTCCCGAAAAAACGGCGCGTTTAAACAACAGCGTTTGTATTTATGTGAATTTTAAAAAAGTAAAACGTGGATATTATCATGGAGCTTTGATTGAAATAACCGATAGCCCGCGACAGTTGCAGGAAGGTGAAATAACAAAACGCACAAGGGATTTGATTGAAGAAAATATGCGCGAACAACCTGAAAATTATTTATGGACGCACCGGCGCTGGAAGCGCACATTCAATCCTGCAAAACACCGTGCTTTATGATGATGTAAAAATCTCTTTGATAACTCCTTTGCTCTGTGCGCAAAAAATAATATGTATCGCTACGATGTAAAGAAATAAAACAGTTATGTAAAGAATAAGCAACTATCGCCATAACTGAGAAAGCGGAAGTTATTGTTCAATGCATAATCATATACTTTCTTCCAGTCGTTACCAACAATAGCAGCCACCAGTAATAACAACGTAGATTTAGGCTGATGAAAATTCGTGATTAAAATATCTGCAATCTTTAATTTATAAGGCGGAGCAATAAGGATTTGTGTTTTCGCAATGAGTTTTTTCATATTGTTTGCTTTCATCCATTCAAGCAGAGACATTAAAGCATCTTCAACAGGAATGTTTTCATCATTCAACTCATATACATCCCATTGATGTATAGAGATGTCATCAATAGTGAGATTCTGTTGACCATTGACTGTTGACTGTTGACCGGCCTTTATTCCCATCCAATATAAGCTTTCCAGAGTTCTTAAGCTTGTTGTGCCAACAGCAATAATATTTGGGTTTGATTGATGAATGAGTTTCTCAATTAACTCAACACTTACTTCAAAAAACTCCGAATGCATTTCATGTGCTTCAATCGTTTCTGTTTTTACAGGCTTAAAAGTGCCTGCGCCCACATGCAGCGTTACAAAATCCCTTGCAATTTTTTTTGCTGATAGTTTTTCAAAAACTTCATCTGTAAAATGCAGGCCTGCGGTAGGCGCTGCAACAGAGCCATCATATTTTGCATAAACTGTTTGATAGCGTTTTTTATCATCTTCTTCTGCATCCCGGCGCAGGTAAGGCGGCAATGGAATTACGCCGGAAATATGCAGTGTTTCTGCAAAGCTTAACTGTTCATCGTTCCATGAAAATTCAACAATAAAATTTTCACCCTGCCGGCTTATTTTTTTTGCACTGAGTTCAATTTCTTTCCCATCATGCAAAATCTTCTTTACGAGTATTTCATCTTTCCATTTCTTCGCATTGCCTATTAAACATTTCCATAAAACTTTGTTATGCTGGAACATTGCCGTGGTGATGTCTGCATAATCATCAGCCGGTTCAAGGCAAAAGATTTCAATGGTTGTGCCGGTTGCTTTTTTAAACAGCAACCTTGCTTCAACCACTTTTGTATTATTAAAAATGATGAGCGAGTTTTCAGGCAGGTAATTGGCAAGATTTGTGAACACATCTTCCTTTGTTTCTTCATCTTTTTTATATATAAGCAGTTTGCTTGCATCTCTTTTTGCCAGCGGATGCCTGGCTATTTTTTCATCCGGCAAATTGTAATCAAAATCTTTTATCTGTAATTGTTTGGGGGAAATGTTCATTTTCTTCTTTGTGTTTCTTCGTGCCTTAGCGCCTTCGTGGTTCAAATACCTGTAAACCACAAAGACAGGAAGACACAAAGTTGCACGAAGTAATTTATCTGTTCCATATCAATCAAAACGTAAATGTTATAAAGTGCTGAAATCACATTCTTTTCCTCTCCAGCCACAGCTTATCCACCGCATCTGCACATAAAATGCCGGGGTTTTCAATAAAAAACTGCTAAAACCCTTATTGCTATTGCATTTCAGCCCAAAATAAATATGTGGAAAAATATCAAACGCCCAAATTTCAAATTAAAGTGGGAAAAAGTGTTATTTTGTGTCATTATTTTATACATTCGTTCTTTAAATTCTCTAAATGGCTGGTTTTCTGGGTGAATATGAAGCAACAATTGATGCCAAAGGGCGCTTCCTTCTCCCTGGCGGGTTGAAAAAACAAATGCCGGAAGGAACCACCACTATGGTAATCAGCCGTGGCTTTGAAAAATGTTTGCTCCTGTATCCACAAAAAAGCTGGGAAGCCATTGAAGAGAAAATTAAAAAGCTGAACGAATTTAATCCGAAGGTAAGCCAGTTCAGAACATTGTTTGTGGGCGGCGCCAGTTATGTGGAGTTAGACAGTGCGGGAAGGATTTTATTGCCGCCTTCGCTGAAGGAATATGCAGGGCTGGGTAAGGATATTTTGCTTGCCTCTGATATTGATAAAATAAAGATCTGGGATTCCGGTAAGTACAAAAAGCTCTTTGAAGATTTTTCATCTGATGCTTTCGCAAGCCTTGCCTCAGATGTTACAGCCGGCATAAACTTTTAAAACGGTTATATGCAGCCTGAATCATCCTATCATGTTCCTGTTTTATTCAACGAGGCTATTGAGGCGCTTAACATTCAGCCAAACGGCATATATGTTGACTGCACTTTCGGCGGCGGCGGCCATGCAAAAGGCATTCTTCAAAAATTAGGCGCTGAAGGCAGATTGATTGCCTTTGACCAGGATGCTGATGCGCAGCAAAATATCCCGGCCGATGAACGGCTCATTTTTGTTCCGCATAACTTCCGCCATTTGCAGCGCTTTTTAAAACTGTATAAGTATGGAAAAGTAAACGGGGTGCTGGCAGATCTTGGCGTAAGCAGCTTCCAGTTCGATGAAGCGGAAAGAGGATTTTCCACACGTTTCAACGGCCCATTGGATATGCGCATGGATAAACGCACAGAAAAAACAGCGGCGCAGGTTTTAATGCGGTACACCGAACCACAGCTGCATAAATTATTCGAACAGTACGGCGAAGTTTCCAATTCTAAAACATTAGCAAAGCATATTGTACAGCAGCGCGGCACAACATCATTAAAAGATATAGCGTCTTTCAGGCTCATGCTGCAGCCTGTTGTAAAAGGCAATCCCAACAAGTATTTCGCACAGGTTTTCCAGGCACTAAGAATTGAGGTGAACGACGAAATGGGCGCCCTTACCGAAATGCTTAATCAGTTACCCGATCTGTTGCTCCCGCAGGCAAGAGTTGCCATCATCACATTCCACTCCATAGAGGACCGCATTGTAAAAAACTTCTTTAAACAGGCAGGCACAGGCGAAGATGAAAACAATCCTTTCAGCACAGCACAAAAGCAACCGGTATTCAAAACAGTATATAAAAAACCTGTAACGCCAGGCGCCGAAGAGTTAAAAAAAAATCCGAGGTCGCGCAGTGCAAAACTTCGTGTTGCAGAAAAAATATAACGCGGTCTGACGCTTAAAAAGCGTCAGACCGGTAGTTGGAAATTTATTTGGTGACAGGCAGTTGTGCAGGTGGCATCATGGTGGAGCCTGCCTTCGGGCTTGACCCGGAGGTCGCAACACTTGTGCTGCATTAAATAATTCAGCAAAAAAATCACATAACCTGTCAGGTTAAATCATATAAAAACAAAATTATTCAATGGGCTTATTCAGTAAAAAAGCAGAAACAGCGCAAACTGCCCCGGGCAGCGGCTGGATAAATTATGCCTGGATAGTAAGGCATTTTGGTTTTTTACTTTTTCTCGCAACGCTGGCGGTTGTTTATATCGCCAATGGCCATTGGGCGGATGATACCATCCGCGACATTAACATAACGCAGAAGCAGGTGAAAGATATGGAGTATGAGTATAAGAATTTAAAAAGCCTGGAAATGTACCGCAGCCGTGAATCGCAGGTAACGCAGGCCGCCGCCGCTTTAGGCTTAAAGCCCGGCACAACACCGCCGGTAAAGCTGTCAACAGATTCAACATTAAAAAACAATAATAAAAATATCGCGAACTAAAAAGCCCCTCTCTTTTGGAGAGGGGTTGGGGTGAGGTCTAACAATGGAAATAAAGAAAGACATATTATGGCGCGTATATCTCTGCTTTATAGCAATAGCTGTAATATGTGTTTGTATTGTTGGTAAGGCATTTTACATTCAGCAGGTACAGGGTGCATACTGGCGCGGCATGAGCGATAGCATGCATACCCGCATTGAAAGTGTGGACGCAGAACGCGGCACCATTTACAGCGAAGACGGCCAGATGCTCAGCACCAGCATTCCCCAGTTTGATATTTATATTGACTTTAAAGCCGATGGCCTGATCCAGGATAATGGCAAAGTGTTTAAAGAAAATATTGACTCCCTGAGCTTATGCCTTGCTGATCTTTTTAAAGATAAAACAGCAGCCCGGTATAAAGCTGTTCTTAATAAAGGTTTTAAAAGCAAAGCCCGCTATTTTGCTTTAAAGAAAAAGGTAAGCTTTGATGAATACCAGCAATTGAAAGCTTTTCCGCTGGTAAGGCTTGGTAAAAACAAAAGCGGTTTTATAGCTGAAGTGCAGAACATCCGCCTTAATCCCTATCAATTGTTAGCGTTCAGAACAATTGGCCTGGAAAGGCAGAATGCGCAAAAAGTGGGCCTCGAACAAACGTATGATACTTTGCTGAAAGGCATGCCGGGCAAGCGTTTGGTAAGGTATATATCCGGCGGAATTGCCGTTCCGGTGAATGAAGATTATGATATTGAACCAAAAAACGGCAAAGATATTACAACAACACTTGACAGCCGCATACAGGAGATAACAGAGAACGCTTTAATGAAAATGATGGTGCAGAACGAAGCAGAACATGGTTGTGCTATTGTAATGGAAGTGAAGACAGGAAAGATAAAAGCCATTGCCAATCTCGGCCGCCAGAAAGATGGCTCTTACTGGGAAGATTTTAATTATGCTATGTCGCCTGCGGAGCCAGGTTCAACATTTAAACTGGCCACCATGCTTTCTGTTCTGGAGGACAAAAAGTTCTCACTTAACAGCATCGTAAACCTTGAAGGCGGTACGTGGCAGATAAACAGGAGAACGGTTTACGACAGTGAGCAGCACGGCCAAACAAATGTTACCGTGAAGCGTGCCTTTGAATTAAGTTCCAATGTTGGTTTGGCAAAACTGGCCTATGCAAGTTATGCTTCCAATCCTTCGCAGTTTATCAATCATTTAAAAGCATTACATCTCGATTCATTAACGGGGATAGATTTATACGGAGAGCGCCCGCCGTTTGTTGATCACCCCGGCAGTAAATACTGGAGCGCTACAACCTTGCCCTGGATGGCCTTTGGTTACAACGTACTGATTTCTCCTTTACATACCTGCATGTTATACAATGCTGTTGCCAATAATGGTGTAATGATGCGGCCTTATTTATTAAACAGCGTAATGCAGGAAGGCAATATCATTCAGCAAAAACAACCATATCCTGTTGAAACCATTTGCGATAGCCTGACGCTGAAACAATTAAAGGAATGCCTTGTTGGTGTTTGCAAAGATTCAGGTTCCACCGCCTTCAGGTTGTTTAAAGGTGCAACGTATCCTGTTGCCGGGAAAACAGGTACAGCACTCGTTGCCAATGGCAAATATGGTTATGCAGATCATATTTACCAGTCATCATTTGCCGGTTATTTTCCTGCCGATAATCCCCAATACACTTGCGTTGTAGTGATAAAAAACAAACCGCATGCACCTATATTCTACGGCGCACTGGTTGCCGGCCCTGTGTTCAGGGAAATAGCAGACAGGCTGGTTACCTTAAATGCACCGCAGCCCGATGTTATGTATGCTTCAGTAAAGCCAGATGATAATGATAACTACAGCTATGCCGGTTATGAAGACGATATTAAATCAATTCTTTCCGCCATAAACATTTCGTATAAGGATTCTGCAAAAACGAGCCTGGCTAAAATGTATAAAAATCAGGATAAACCTGTGCTGGCAAACATGCCTTTAAGCAATAAATATATGCCTGCATTAAAAGGGCTGGGTTTAAAAGATGCTTTATACATCTGTGAAGATGCCGGGTTGGTGGTAAAAATAAACGGCGTTGGAAAAGTAGCCAATCAGTCAATAACCGAAGGAACGCCTATTGAGAAAGGGCAACAAATAAAACTTGATTTGAATTAGTGAAGAAACTGGAAGACATATTATATAAGGTGCGCATCATTGCAATTCATGGCAAACGTGATGTGAATGTAAATAGTATAACTATTGATTCCCGCAACATCACTCCCCTTCAGGGGATGGGGGCTTCCATGTTCATTGCCATAAAAGGGGAGAAGGTTAATGGGCATGATTTTATTCAGCCATCCATTGATAAAGGCGCAACCATTATTGTGTGTGAAGAACTGCCGATGCGGTTAAACGATGCGGTTACCTATATACAGGTTAAGAATGCCCATGAAGCTGCTGCTTACATCGCCCATAATTTTTATAATGAGCCTTCCAAAAAATTAAAGCTGGTTGGCGTTACCGGAACAAATGGCAAAACCACCATTGCAACCTTATTGTTTAAGCTGTTCAACGGTTTGGGATATAAATGCGGTTTGATAAGCACCGTGCAGAATCAAATAGCGGATGAAATTATCCCTGCAACCCATACCACGCCGGATGCCATAAGCTTAAATGCTTTATTAAAGCAAATGGCCGATGCCGGCTGCACGCACATATTTATGGAATGCAGCAGCCACGCCATTCATCAGCATCGTATTACAGGCCTGCATTTTTCCGGTGGCATCTTCAGCAATATAACACACGATCATCTCGATTATCATAAAACATTCGATGAATATATCCGTGTAAAGAAATCATTCTTCGATAACCTCACCAGCGATGCTTTCGCTTTATCAAACCTGGATGAAAAGCGCGGTACGGTGATGTTGCAGAGCACACCTGCTAAAAAATATTATTACAGCTTAAAAAATATTGCCGATTTCAAAGGGAAGATTTTAGAGAATGCACTAACCGGTTTGGTAATGCTGGTAAATGATAAGGAAGTACACTTTCGCCTGATCGGCGAATTCAATGCATATAATCTTTTAGCAGTGTATGGCGCCGCCATTTGTTTGAAAGAGGACAGCGAAAAAGTGTTGTTGATCCTAAGCAGTTTAACCGGCGCTGAAGGCCGGTTTGATTACATCATCAGTAAAGAAAAAATAATCGGCATTGTTGATTATGCGCACACGCCGGATGCTTTGGAAAATGTGTTGTCAACCATAAAAAAATTACGCAGGGGCGATGAGCAGGTTATAACAGTGGTGGGCTGTGGCGGCGACCGCGATAAAACCAAGCGCCCTGAAATGGCAGAGATAGCGGCGGCATTAAGCACCCGCACAATTCTTACAAGCGATAACCCGCGCAGCGAAGACCCGGCACAGATATTAAAAGATATGGAAGCCGGTTTGAACAGTGCAGGCCGGCGTAAATCCATATCCATTGCTGACAGGAGAGAAGCGATAAAGGCGGCAGTAAGCTTTGCCAGTGGTGAAGATATTATCCTGGTTGCGGGAAAAGGGCATGAGAAGTACCAGATCATCGGCAACCGGAAATTGCATTTTGATGATAAGGAAGTATTGAGGGCAATGTTTGAATTATTAAACAAGTAAGGCACAGCCCCGGCCCTGAAGGGGGTTGTGCAGGAACGTGAATAAATGAGGCAACTTAGAATTTTAAAAAGGTAAAAATTCTCCCTTTAGGGAGTTAGAGGGTATGCTATACTACTTCTTCACATGGTTGCATGAGCATTACGATATTTCGGGTGCGAGGCTGTTTGAATACAATTCATTCAGAACGGCAATGGCTGTGCTGTTCTCGCTCATCATTGCAACTGTATATGGAAGAAGGGTGATAAACCTGCTGCGTAAAAATCAGATTGGTGAAACGGTTCGTGATCTGGGTTTACAGGGAGAACAGCAAAAGAAAGGCACACCAACAATGGGTGGTATCATTATCCTGCTGGCGATTGTTGTGCCCACCTTATTGTTTGCAGATCTTGAAAAAACGTACATACGGCTGATGCTGCTCTGTACGGTATGGCTTGGGTTCATTGGTTTTTTAGATGATTATTTTAAACTGAAAGCAAGAAAGCAGGCAAAAGAAGCCGGCGAAGCATACAAAAAGAAAGACAGTGATGGCTTAGCCGGTGTTTCAAAAATTATAGGCCAGGTTGGATTAGGCATTATCATAGGAACCACCTTATATTTCAGTAATAATGTTGTGGTTGAACGGGAGCTTATTGGCCGGCAAACCATTGATTCAACATTAATGGCTGGTGAAAGGCGCGCCAAAGATTCAAATATTGTTGTGCGCAATATCAATGGTGTTAAAAGGCGTTTTGCTGAAGTGAAGACTCCTATTACCACCATTCCTTTTGTAAAAAGCCATGAGTTTAATTACAGCAAACTCATAAGCTGGATAAGCCCCGATGCCGGAAAGTTTACATGGATTCCCTATATCATTATTGTAACATTTATTGTAACGGCTGTTTCAAATGGCGCCAATATTACGGACGGGCTTGATGGCCTGGCGGGTGGTGTAAGCGCCATTATAGGTGCGGGCCTGGGCATATTTGTTTTTGTAAGCGGTAACTATGTGCTGGCCGACTATCTCAACATCATGTACATTCCTAACCTGAGCGATTTATTAATCTTTGTTGGCGCATTGGTGGGTGCATGCATTGGCTTTCTCTGGTACAATGCTTACCCTGCGCAGGTGTTTATGGGCGATACCGGTAGCCTTGCACTGGGCGGCATCATTGCTTCGCTTGCCATCATCGTAAGAAAAGAATTGCTGATACCTATTTTCTGTGGCGTATTCCTCATTGAAAATGTAAGCGTGGTGATACAGGTAGCGTATTTTAAATACACAAAGAAGAAATATGGCGAGGGCAGGCGTGTATTCTTAATGAGCCCCTTGCACCATCATTACCAGAAAAAAGGTTTTCACGAAAATAAAATAGCAGTAAGGTTTTGGATTATCACGGTATTATTAGTTGTAGCGTCAATTATTACATTAAAAATAAGATAGTCTGAACCAGGATTAGGGCGGATTAAATGATTGGCAGGATATGGATGGGTATAAATTATGTAAGCGCTTATATAATTTAAGTTTTAAAAATTTGAATAAAATAGAATGATCATAAAATTAGGCCAACAATTGAACAATGAATGAAACTAAAAATATAAACGCTGTTACCGGCTCCCCCTTCAGGGGGCGGGGGGGGCGTCTGCTTATCCTCGGTGGCGGTGAAAGCGGTGTTGGCGCTGCCTTGCTGGGCAAACAAAAGGGGTATGACGTGTTTTTAAGCGATGCTGGCTATCTGAATGAAAGATATAAAACAGAGCTAAGCGAAAACAATATAGCCTTTGAAGAATGCGGCCATACAGCAGAAAAGATATTAAGTGCAGATGAAATTGTAAAGAGCCCTGGAATCCCGGAGAAGAATGAAATGGTGAAAGCCATTCGTGATAAACAAATTCCCGTTATCAGTGAGATAGAGCTGGCATACCGCTTTAAAGGCGATGCAAAAATTATAGCCGTAACAGGCAGCAATGGCAAGAGCACAACCACATCATTGATATATCATATCTGCAAAACAGCAGGTTTGGATTGCGCATTGGTAGGCAATATTGGTTACTCATTTGCCAAACAGGTTGCTGAACACCCAAAGCCCCTGTATGTGGCGGAAATAAGTTCTTTCCAGTTGGATGATATAAAAGACTTCAGAGCCGATGTTTCGGTGCTGCTGAACATAACAGAAGATCATTTAGACCGGTATGAATACAGGTTTGAAAATTATATAAACAGCAAATTCAGGATACTATTAAATGCAACAGGCAACGATTACTTCATTTATAATGCGGATGATGAAGTGATAACAAAAAAACTGCAGGAAATAACATTACCCACACACTTACTACCATTTTCTATGAACTATGAATCAAATGAAGGCGGCTATATTAATGATAATAATATGCGGCTGCGTATAAATAATGAGCGTACTACATGGAGTGTTTACGACTTTGCGCTTAAGGGAAAGCACAATCAGTACAATACCATGGCATCATGCATTGCTGCAATGGTGATGGGCATACGAAAAGAAATAATCCGTATGGCGGTTACAGATTTTCAAAGCCTGGAGCATCGCATGGAAAAGGTGGCAGCGGTGCGGGGCGTTGAATTTATAAACGACAGCAAGGCCACCAATGTAAACAGTACCTGGTATGCTTTGGAAAGCATGGAAAAGCCGGTAATACTGATTCTTGGCGGCGTTGACAAAGGCAATGATTACAGCCTCATTGAAGATCTGGTGAAAGAAAAAGTGAAAGCCATTGTTTGTATGGGGCTTGATAATTCAAAAATTCATAAAGCATTTGACGGGCTGGTTTCACCAATTGTTGATACAGCAAGCGCTAAAGATGCGGTGAGCGCGGCTTTCCGGCTTGCAGGCAAAGGCGATGTGGTGCTGTTAAGCCCGGCCTGTGCAAGTTTTGATTTATTTAGTAGTTATGGAGACAGGGGCAGGCAGTTTAAGGAAGCTGTCAGGGATTTATAAGGCAGTTCCGGCCATACAGGCAGGAACAAAACATCTTCTGTAAAATTTAAAGAACTATGACAGACAGAACATTTAAAAGCATACAGGATGCCATGCTTCCCTTCAGGGGATGGGGGCGTGAATGGGGGCGCGACCTGCATCATCGTGCGCGCGGGGATAAATATATCTGGAGCGTGGTTGTGCTGCTGGCTATCATTTCCCTGCTGGCAGTATATAGCGCAACCGGTTCGCTTGCTTATAAATATTACGATGGCAATACTTACGTATATCTGTTCAAGCAGCTTGCTTTTATAATAATTGGTGTGGCTGTGGTGTATTTCATGCACCGCGTTAATTATACCATCTATTCAAGGGTGGCGCTGTGGTTATACCTTATCTCTATCCCATTGCTTGTTTATACTTTATTTTTTGGCGTTGAAGTAAACGATGCAAGCCGCTGGATAAAGCTGCCTGTTATTAATCTTACCATTCAAACGAGCGACCTGGCAAGGCTTGCCCTGTTCATGTATTTGTCGAGGCAGCTTAGCCGCAAACAAAATGATATCAAGGATTTTAAGAAAGGCTTCCTGCCATTGATAATTCCCGTAGGTATTATTTGTGTGCTCATAATGCCGGCCAATCTTTCCACGGCATTGTTAACCGGCCTTACATCTTTATTGCTCATGTTCATTGGCCGCGTAAGCGTTAAACATATTTTGCTTGTGTTGTTCATTGCAGCCATTCCTGTTTTGTTGATTGTAGCCATCGCCATGTCAACTTATGATGGTAATAATAGCACGGCAAATGCAAATAAGAAAACAATTGCTTCAACATTAAATTCAATGGGCAGGTTTGGAACCTGGGTGCAGCGCACACAGGATTTTATGTATGCAAAAGACGAAGACATACCTTACCAGGTACAGCAGCAAAATATTGCCATAGCCAATGGCGGTATATTGTTTGGCTTAGGCCCTGGCAACAGCAAGCAGCGAAATTATCTGCCGCAGGCATATAACGACTCCATCTACCCGATCATAATAGAAGAATATGGTTTGCTGGGCGGGTTGTTTATCATATTTCTTTATATGGTTTTCCTGTTCAGGTGCATAAAAGTGTTCAGGCAATGCCCGTATGCATTTGGCGCTTTTCTCGCACTGGGATTGAGTTTCACATTAGTGATACAGGCCATCGCCAACATGGCGGTTGGCGTAAACCTGATACCCGTAACGGGTGTTACGCTCCCCCTGGTAAGCATGGGTGGAAGCTCATTCTTATTCACCTGTGCATCTATCGGGATTATTTTAAGTGTGGCAAGAAATATAGAAGCCCCATCTAATCTCCCTGAAGAAGCCCATCCCGGCCTTCCCAAAGGGAAGGGGAAAGAAATTACGCCCAAAGTAAGTATTGCAGAAATAGATAGCATAAAAACAAAACCAGGGGTTGAATAAATGGATGCAGATAGAAATATAAACGAGGGTAAGGCCCCCTCTCCTTTGGAGAGGGCGGGGGGAGAGGCCGCTGGCTTGCGATTTATCATTGCCGGCGGCGGTACCGGCGGGCATATTTTTCCGGCCATAGCCATTGCCAATGCTATAAAAGAATTACAGCCTGCTGCTGAATTTTTATTTGTTGGTGCAAAGGGAAAGATGGAGATGGAAAAAGTGCCGCAGGCTGGTTATAAAATCAAAGGATTAACCATAGCGGGTTTCGACAGAGGTTCTTTATTAAAAAATATCTGGCTGCCGTTTAAGCTCATCAAAAGTTTTTTCCAGGTGCGGAAAATTTTGAATGGTTTTAAGCCGGATGCAGTGATAGGTGTTGGCGGTTATTCAAGCTTTCCTGTATTGAGGTCTGCACAGGCAAAAGGCATCCCAACATTCATTCATGAAAGCAATTCGTTTGCCGGCAGGAGCAATATTTTGCTGGGCAGGCATGCAACAAAAATTTTTGTGGCAAGCGATGGCATGGATAAATTTTTTCCTGCTGAAAAAATTGAAATAACAGGAAACCCGGTGCGCAAAAGCATTACGGAAAGTAATGTAAGTAAAGAAGAAGCGCTGCGGTTTTTTGGTTTGTCGAAAGATAAGCCCGTGGTATTGGTGTTTGGCGGAAGCCTTGGCGCAAGAAGTATTAATGAAGTGATAGCACAGCACCTGCCCGATTTTGGGCCATTGGGTTTACAGGTAATATGGCAAACCGGCAAAACAACAGCCGGGCAATACCTTGAAAGAGCAAAGCCCTTGCCCAATGTTTGGGCAAATGATTTTATCAACGAAATGGATAAAGCGTATGCTGCGGCTGATATAGTGGTGTCAAGGTCCGGTGCAATGGCGGTTGCTGAATTATGCGTGGCGGGCAAGCCGGTGATTTTCGTGCCGTTCCCGTTTGCAGCAGAAGACCATCAAACTGTAAATGCAAAATACCTGGTTGAAAGAAATGCCGCACTGATGGTGAAAGATGATATGGTGAAGGCAAAGCTGTTTGGCGGAATAACAAATCTCGCAAAGAATAAAGCAAGGCAGGAAGCATTATCGCAGCATATATCAGCCTTTGCAGTAAAAGATGCTGATGTAAAAATTGCAAAAGAAATCTTAGAAGCCCCAGCCCTGAAGGGAGTTATATAAAGAACTTAAATTAAATGAACGCACCTAAAAAAATAGCGCAGTTTATAAGCACCCCTTTAAGAGATGGGGGCGGTGTTGTGGTTTACTTCATCGGTATTGGTGGTATTGGAATGAGTGCACTGGCACGCTACTTTAAAAGCAAAGGCGCTGTTGTTACTGGTTATGATAAAACGATAACGTTACTAACACAACAACTGGAAGCCGAAGGCATTGATGTGCATTTTGAAGAAGATATAAAAATGATCCCGAAAGATGCTGATGTTGTTATTTACACGCCTGCTGTTCCTGCCACGCATAAAGAGCTCGTTTACTATAAAGAAAATAATTATACGGTTGTTAAGCGCAGCGATGTGCTGCAGTGGATAACTGAAAGTTCTTACGATATATGCGTAGGGGGAACACATGGCAAAACAACCGTAACCACCATGATTGCGCATTTGCTTCGTGACAGTGGTTATGGTTGCAATGCCTTTCTGGGTGGCATTTCAGCTAACTATAAAACCAATTTCTGGAGCAGCGATAACAACGTGGATGTAATTGAAGCCGATGAATACGACAGAAGTTTTTTGAAATTATCGCCTAATATAGCGGTAATAACGGCAATGGATGCCGATCATCTTGATATCTATGGAACGCTTCAGGAAATGGAGGATGCCTTTATAGCATTTACCAAACGCATACATAAAGATGGCTGCCTGGTTTCAAAATATGGAATGAAGCGGAGCAGGGAACTAAGAGCTGCCACACATTATACTTACTGTTACGATAATAAAGAGGCTGATGTGTATGCCGATGATATAAAAGTGGAAAATGGCGCTTATAAATACAATGTGATAAGTAAAGACTGGAAACTGGAAGATGTTGAATTGCACATGGGCGGTTTCCACAATATTGAAAACAGCCTTGCCGCAATAATAGTTTGCAGGTATTTAGGGATTGACGATGAAAAGATAAAGAAAGCGCTGAAGAATTTTAAAGGCGTTAAGCGCCGGTTCGAATATATTCTGGGGGGGCCAAACTTCCCTCTCCACGAGTGGAAATCCGAAGGACTCGCGAACACTGATAAAAATAAAAATGAAGTGAGCAAAGGGGCCGGGAGTGAGGGGGCCATATTGATTGATGATTACGGTCATCATCCTGCTGAAGTGAAAGCTGCTTTAACGGGCGTTAAAAGTTTATTCCCCGAAGAAAAGCTGACGGTGATTTTTCAGCCGCATTTGTTCAGCAGGACAAATGATTTTGCGGATGAATTTGCACAAAGCCTGGATATAGCGGATGAAGTGGTTTTGCTGCCAATTTATCCTGCACGGGAAGTGCCGGTAGAAGGTGTAACCAGCCGGTTGATACTGGACAAAATGAAATTGCCGCAGAAGCAGATACTGGATAAAAATGCCATGTTAGACTGGGTGAAATTATATAAACCTAAGCTGGTAATAATGCTTGGCGCAGGTGATATTGATGCATTAGTACAACCTGTAAAAGAAATTTTGGAATAAAACCTTAAGGGATTAACGTGGTTAATTCGAAAGTGTATTTATTAAAATATGCAGGGTTTATAGAGTGTACAGGTAAAAAATGTAACGGATAAATGAACTGGCAATTGAATCAGGTATGAATTAAGGATTTAAAAAATGGGCTTTTCTTTTACTCCCCTTTAGGGGATGGGGGCTAAGTAATGAGTGTAAAAACGAAAATAAAAACAACTATATGGTCGCTGCTGGGTTTATGCTGCGTGGCGCTGCTTGTTGCTGCAATGAAGGCAAAAGATGCAAAAGCCTGCAGCAATATTGAAATAAATATTAACGGCGTGGTAAATAATATGTTTATTAAAAAGGTAGATGTGGTTGATGTGCTGAGCAGGAACAGCATCAGTGCCGGGCAAACCTTAAGTGATATCAACTTAAAGAATGCCGAACAGATGCTTGAAAAAAATGCCTGGATACGGGATGCCGAATTGTTTTTTGATAACCACCAGATGTTGCATGTGCATATAACAGAACGTGAACCGCTGGCGCGGGTGTTCACTGTAAATGGCCATTCATTCTATATAGACAGTACCGGCATGCGTTTGCCGGTAAATGAAAATGCAGCAGCAAGATTGATCGTATTTACATCATTTCCTTCTGATAAACCGGTTTTGTCAAAGCCCGACAGCCTGGTGCTGGATGATGTGAAACGCATTGCGCAATATATAAGCGCCGACAGTTTTCTGAATGCACAAACAGCGCAGGTAAATATTACGCCGCAGCGTACCTACGAGATTACGCCGGTAGTAGGCGGCCAGCTTATAAAAATTGGCAATGGAGAAAGCCTTGATGAAAAGTTTGCCAAGCTTATGGCCTTTTATAAACAGGTGTTCAGCAAGTCCGGCTTTGAAAAATACAGTATGATTGATGTACAGTATGAGGGCCAGGTGGTAGCGGTAAGAAAGGGCGAAGGCTATACAATACCTTCTGATACAGCGAAGGCAATGCAGCAACTGGCTAAGGCAGATATGAAATTAAGCAAAGCGCTGAGCGACACAACTTATACGGCGTCATTGTCGAAGCCGGTTAAGGTGGATGCGCCTGTTGCCGCGCCGGCTCCAAAGTTTGTGGAAAGAAAACCTGTAACAAAAAAACCGGTTGTAAAAACAAACAAAAAAACAGTGAAGAATGCAGATGGCAATAATAATCGTAAAAAACAGCAGGAAAGAAAACCTAAAGCTGTAATGAAGAAGAAGGTCTGAACGGGGATTGGGGAAGATTAATGAATTGGGAGGATATATAAGTACTTATATAATTAAAGTTCTTTAAAAAATGGATGGCGTGACTAAACATCATCGCGGGGAAAAACGGCGAAGCAATTTGTATTGAAGATGAGGCCTTTCCGCAATGGCGTGAACCCGCTATATGGTTTTGTGATAAGTTTTTCAAGGGGGGCATCCCTCTCCTTTGGAGAGGGAAAGAGGGTGAGGTCAAACTATGAAGCGCAGCGAGTTTGAATGGATTAAGTGCTGGTTTGAATTTGAAACCTAAGCTGCCATTTATCCTGCGGTACCTGCCTGCCGGCAGGGGAGTGACACAATGAATATCCGCAATGAACAAAAGCTCGTCAGCAAAATATAAAAATTAAAATATAATAACGCTTTTTTATAACAACAACTAAAACACAATCTATGAACCAAAATGACAATAGCATACAAACAGCGTACGATGATACGGGTATGCCGATTATTGTAGGCCTTGACATAGGCACTACAAAAATTGCTGCCATCGCCGGTCGCAAAAACGAGTATGGCAAACTGGATATACTCGGGTTTGGGCGCGCCGACAGCAATGGTGTTCAGCATGGGCAGGTGCTGAATATTGATCAAACGATCAATGCCATTCAGCAGGCGCTGGCCAACTGCGCCAAAAGCAATCCCGATCTTGAAATCCGCGATGTGTATGTGGGCGTGGCAGGCCATCATATCAAAAGCTTGCAAACACGCGGCGATATTGTGCGCCAGAATGCAGAAACGGAAATTGCACGCTGGGAAATTGACCAGTTGGTAGAAAACCAGCGCAAAACCTTCATACCCGCAGGCGACCAGATTATTGATGTGATACCACAGGATTTTCATGTGGACAATTACCAAAATATTAAAGACCCTGTGGGCTATAATGGCGTGAAAGTTGGCGCTAACTTCCACATCATTACCGGCGACAGGAATGCGATACGCAATATCTACCGCGCTGTTGACCGCAGCAATCTGAAGACAAAAGATCTGGTGCTGCAGCCACTGGCTTCATCAAGCGCTGTAATGAGCGATATTGATATGGAAGCCGGCGTGGCCATACTGGATATTGGCGGGGGCACAAGCGATCTTGCTGTGTTTTATGATGGCATTTTAAAGCATACTGCCGTTATACCATTTGGTGGTGAAAATATTACCAACGATATACGTATGGGGCTGGGCGTATTAAAAGCGCAGGCTGAAGCCATGAAAGTGCAGTTTGGCACTGCACTGGCCGATGAGGCAAAAGCCAATGCCTATATCACCATTCCCGGTATAAAAGGCATGGCGCCAAAAGAGATAAGCGTAAGAAACCTTGCCGCGATCATACAGGCAAGAATGAGTGAGATACTGGATTTTGTAACATATCATGTTAAGCAGATAGGATTGGATGCACGTGCCTTGAATGGCGGTATTATTTTAACGGGCGGCGGTTCGCAGTTGAAACATCTCATCCAGCTTACGGAATACAGCACCGGCATAAGTGCACGCATCGGTTATCCCAACGAGCACCTTGCGCCAAATCATATTGATGAATTAAAAAAGCCCATGTATGCAACCTGTATTGGTTTAATACTGAAGGGGTATAACGATTATGAGCATAAGCGCAAGGAATTTGATAATCGTTTTAAGAAGGTTGAAGTGCCTGAAATATTGAAGAAAGAAGATATTCCGGCGAATGGAAAAGAAGAAAAGAAGGAAAAGGTTGACACATCCAAACGCAGGGGCCTGAATAATTTCTGGGATAAATTTAAAGACGGCCTGATAGATATGTTTAAAGAAGAAGGAGATAAGGAAATTAAGTAAGCTATTAGCCGTTAGCTATTGGCTATTAGCAAATACAAAATATTAAATTCAAAAAAATGGCTAACAGCTAAAAGCTAATAGCCAACAGCTTTAAAAAACTTACTTACTAACCACAAAAAATTTAATTATGATACATTTTGATTTGCCCAAGCAAAAATCATCTATTATAAAGGTGCTTGGCGTTGGAGGCGGCGGCAGCAATGCAGTAAATTTCATGTATGCCCAGAATATTGAAGGCACAGACTTCATTATATGCAATACCGATGCGAAAGCATTGGAGCAAAGCGAGGTGCCAAATAAAGTGCAGCTCGGCCCCCATTTAACACAGGGCCTTGGCGCAGGCGCCAATCCTGAAGTTGGGCGCAATGCAACCGAAGAAAGCCTGGAAGAGATAAGAAGGATACTTGAAGTAAATACAAAAATGGCCTTTATTACTGCCGGCATGGGCGGCGGCACCGGCACCGGCGGCGCACCCATCATTGCACAGGTTTGCCGCGATATGGGCATCTTAACCGTTGGTATTGTTACCACGCCGTTTGGCTTTGAAGGCCCGCGCAGGTTATTGCAGGCCGAAGAAGGCATTAAAAGATTACAGCCTTATGTGGATACCCTGCTCATCATCAGCAACGATAAGCTGCGCATGCAATATGGCAACCTTAAAATGAAGGAGGCTTTTGCCAAGGCTGATAACGTATTGGCAACAGCAGCTAAATGTATTACCGATATCATCAACAGCCGCGGGCATATTATTGTTGACTTTGCGGATGTATGCACGGTAATGAAAAATGGCGGTGTCGCTATTCTCGGCAGTGCTGCCGTAGAAGGTGAGAACCGTGCACAGAAAGCCATTGAAGAAGCCCTGAATTCTCCATTGCTGAACGATAACGACATACGCGGCGCTAAATGGATACTCATCAATATCAACAGCGCTGAAGGCGAATTTGAATGCACGATGGATGAACTGGAGATCATCAACAGCTACCTGCGCATGCAGGCCGGCGAAGCTACCGACGTGATTGTGGGTATGGGCTATGACGCTGCTCTCGAAAGAAAGATTGGCATTACCTTAATTGCAACAGGCTTTGAACAAAAAGACCCGGTGGCTGCTTTGCACCGGGAAACAATGCCGGCAAAGAAAATGGAGAAACCAAAAGAGGAAAAGATCATATTAAGGCTGGATGTTGAAGGGCAAAAGAAAGCAGAAGCGCCAAAGCTGGAACCTGTTCTGCAGGCAGATGTATATGCGCCCACTTTATCTGAACCTGTTAAAGAAGCGACGCTGGTTGTTGCCAATTCTGTTGTGCCTGATGTAAAAGATGAAACGCCTTTGCATTTTGAACTTGAAATTCCTGAAGCAAAAACTGAAGAAGTAAAGGCTGCTGTTGAAGAAAAAGAAGAAGTGGAAGAAACGCCTTCTATTTTGAATATGCTGTACGAAGAAAAGCAGGCCGAAGAACCAAAGCCGTCTCCGGCTTTTTTAAGTAAGCCCTCTTCTATTTATGCACAGCCGAATGAAAAGCCGGCAGAGGCAAAGAAAGAAGTGCCAAAAAAAGCCATGCCTGCCGACAGGCAGGAAGATCCGAAAAAGCCGAGGCAGCAGCCTTTGTTTGAAGAAGAAACAATTCAGTTTGATGTGGTGATAAAAGACGAAGCGCCTGTGAAATCAACACCGGTAGCCGTGTTCAACCTGCCGGCAAATGACGAAGAAGAAGAGCAGAAGCGCCGCGCCGAAGAGCGCATACACAAGCTGCGCAACCTTTCTTACAACATGAATTCCATGGACAACAATAATGAATATGAAAATGTTCCGGCTTATGTGCGCCGCAACCTTGAATTATTCGGGAACAACAAGCTCACTTCGGTAGAAGATTTTTACAGCAAGGTAGCCGTTAAGAAAGACGATAACAATAACACACAAATTTCAACCATCAATACTTTTCTTGATGGAAAGAAGCCAGACTAAGCGATTGGCATAGAGTTTTAGTTGTACTTCCCCCGATTTTATCGGGGGATTTTTTTTATTATACTGCGCAAGGAGCAAAAGAATAAGATTTAAATCTAACGTATGCCCGATATAAGCCCGAAAGGCTTTAATATAAATAGCCGCCGGTGAATCGGCACCAGTTTATTGAACCCCGCCGGGGTTCAATAACAACCCTGCCTCATTTCCCCCCGAATAAAATTCGGGGCTATTAAAATTTAATCCCCTTCGGATTTTCCTGCCTGCAAATTTCTTCACTAAGCCTTATATCAAACTTGCGTTATTCTTACCTCTTCTAACGCGCCTTACATAATTCATGTATATAGTGCGCAGGAAAATTAGTGAATACCTCACCCTGGCAGCCAAATGGCTGATGCTGTCCTAAGCTCAGCCTTTTTATGTACGCCGGTCTTTCAATGCTGCCCAATACCTGTTTTGCATTTTTGCAGGTAAATAAAAAAATATTGCTTTTATCCGGTATAATTGCAGCCTATTGTGTAATTTTTGCCCGCCTGCCATTGTTGATGTTCATTTTATTTTTTATTATATAATCAATTAAACTTCTTTCATAGTAAGCAATGCAGGAAATTACAGAAAATACCGTTCGGGAATTAGCGGCAAAAACAATGCTGTTAAAAAAAGAGATTCAGAAAATAATTGTAGGCCAGGAAAATGTGATTGATGAAATACTTGTTGCCCTGTTTGCAGGCGGGCATTGCCTCCTGGAAGGTGTGCCGGGCCTTGCCAAGACATTAATGGTGCGCACCATTGCACAGGCGCTGCACTTATCATTCAGAAGAATACAGTTTACGCCCGACCTCATGCCCACCGATATTCTCGGCACAGAGATTTTAGAAGAAGACCATACCACCGGAAAGCGGTTTTTCAAGTTCAATAAAGGCCCTCTGTTTGCTAACATTGTACTGGCAGATGAAATAAACCGCACACCGCCCAAAACACAGTCTGCCCTGCTGGAAGCCATGCAGGAATTTGAGATAACTTATGGCGGCCAAACGTATAAATTAGACAGGCCTTTCTTCATACTCGCCACGCAAAACCCCATTGAGCAGGCCGGCACCTATCCCTTGCCAGAAGCGCAGCTTGACCGGTTCTTATTATATATCAAAATAGGGTATCCAACAACGGCGGAGGAAGAAGCAGGCATCTTAAGCAATACAACAGGCAACCGTAAAGCGGATGTGCAGGCTGTTTTAAACGGAGAAGAGATACAGCAACTGCAAAAGCTTGTTCGCGATGTGCACATAAGCGAAGACCTGGTGCAATATGTGGCAACGCTTATAAGGGCAACACGGCCGAACGATACCACCATACATTTTGTAAAAGAATGGGTGCGATGGGGCGCCGGCCCGCGTGCCGGCCAGGCATTGATCTTAACTGCCAAATCGCGGGCTTTATTAAAGGGCCGCTATGCGGTTATGATGGAAGACATACAAACTATGGCCGCGCCCGTTTTGCGCCACCGCATCCTGATGAATTTTAAGGCCGAAGCCGAACAGATTAACTCAGATAATGTAACGGCAGTATTGCTGAAAGAAATAGCACGCAGCAAAACAGCGCTGGGATGATGAACGGCAATCTTTACGTGAATCGTCAAACGTCAATGTAAGATGTCTTTAAATTTAAAACTTCAAAAAATATGATGTTGGTTGAATCTAAGCATCAAGGCATAACAGCCGAAAAGTCATAAGCACAGCAGCTAAATCAAGGCTGTGCACGGATGTGTTGAAATATCATCCGTGCTTGAATTTCTTTGGTTACTTTCTTTTTTCAAGAAAAGAAAGTGACAAACTTAATCACCATGAACAATCTCGTGCATCCAAAAACATTAATGGCCATTAAAGACCTCTCGCTCGCTGCAAAAAAAACGGTGGACGGCTTCATGAGCGGCATTAATAAAAGCAATGTAAAAGGCACGGGGCTTGAGTTCAGCCAATACAGGAGTTATCAGCCCGGCGATGATCTGCGCTGGCTCGACTGGAAGATGTATGCGCGCAGCGACCGATATTACATACGTGAATCGGAAATGGAAACAAGCATCTCCGTTCGTTTCTTAATTGATGCAAGCCGCTCCATGCTGCATGAAGATAGCGGCATCAGCAAGATGGATTATGCAAAATACCTGGCTGCAGCGCTGGCTTATCTCGCGCACAGCCAGGGCGACGCTATTGGCTTATATGTTTTTAAAGAAGGCGGATTGTTTTCACTCGCATCCAGAAAAGATGCACAGCATCTCACCAGGTTTTTTTACCGGTTGCAGCACATTCAGCCTGAAGGAAAATTTACAGATGCGGTGCATTACAGGCACATATTTACGGGCGGGCAAAAAAAAGAACTGCTGGTATTTATAACGGATATGTATGAGCAGGATAAAGAAATAACAAAGCTGCTTGGCGCTTTGTCTTCGCTCGGGCATGATATGACCGTGTTTCACCTGGCGGGCAATAATGAATTGAAATTTGACTTTGGCAATTATGCAGCCGTGCAGGATTTGGAAACAGGCGAAAAGATAAGCATCAACGCCAGGGAAACACGGAAGATATATGAAGAAAGGTTACAGCAATATTTGTCGTCTGTGCGCATGAGCCTGCTGGATAAGCATATTTTTTACAGGCTGGTAAATATGGCGGAACCTCTGGATAAATCATTAAGGGATTTTTTAACGCAAAGGCAAAAAAGTTTTATTTAACCATTGTTGAGCTTTTTACAACCGATATGGCTTTATGCAATCAGCGGGATTATTATTCCCGTTGCCATTCACTTCTGGAATATCAAAGAAGGGAAAGCCCTGCCTGTTGGCAGTATTGTGCTGCTTGAAAAAAGCACAAAAAAATATACAAAAACGCTTCGCATTCATGAATGGCTGCTGCTCGCATTGCGCTGCCTGCTTATTGTCTTTTCTGCCATGCTGCTGGCAAAGCCCGTAAGGCAGCAAAAATTCAATGATAAGCAGGGATGGATATTGATGGACAGGCAAAGCCCGCATATTGTTTACGATCATTTCAAGCCTGTTATTGATTCATTGATACATAAAGGGTATGAGATCCATCGCTTTAATGATGGCTTTGAAAAAATAAACCTGGAAGATGCATTGAGCGCAGAAGATACAGGCCATGCCACTATACAATATTGGCCATTGATAAAAAAAGCAGATAATCAGCTGCCTGCATCTTTTCCGGTGTATGTATTCACAACAAACAGGCTGAAAAATTTTAACGGTGAAAGGCCGCAGGTAAATGCCGGTGTTAAATGGCTTGCTTATACGCCTGACACAAGTGCAAAACAATTGGCAAAAGCCTGGAAGACGGATGACAGCCATATCCGTGTAATGCTGGTTAACAGCGCAGCGTCAGGCAATATGTTCAGTTACGATGATGTGCCTGCTAACCAGGGTGTGTCCGGCGATTATACAATAGCTTCAGCAAACGGGCGGCTATCCATTGCCTGTAAGAAGCAGCCGCCTGTAATGGTTGATACGGCTGTTTTATATGTGAGCATTTATGCCGGGGAGAATGCGCTTGATGCCGGCTATATAAAAGCTTCGCTTGATGCCATTGCACAGTTTACGAAGCAAAGAATACAAACAACTGTATGCAGCAATATATCTTCTGTTCCTCAAAAAAATGAATGGCTGTTCTGGCTGAGCGATGGCAGTTTGCCCAAAAGCGTTTCTGCCGCCCATGTTTTTAAATATGAATATGGAAAAGAAATAACGGCCAGTTCAATCATGCAGTTTTATAATATCAGTGCGCAGCAATCAATAAACATTGATAAAAGAATTGCGGCTGATAGTTCCATGCATACATCATCTGTATTATGGGAGGATGGTTTTGGCAACCCTTTATTAACGGTGGAAAATGCCGGCGGCATCACGGCATACCGTTTCTATTCCCGGTTTAGCCCGCAATGGAACGGTTTGGCCTGGAGTGAAGCCTTTCCGTCAATCATATTGCACCTGATGTATAATGATGCCATAAGCCATATAAATAATAATTATGCAGATGAAAGGATAATTGATGCAAAGCAAATACAGCCTGTGCTTATAAACAATCCTGGCAGGAAAACGGTTTCAGTTGCGGAGAGCCTTTCAACCCTGTTTTGGCTGACTATTTTTCTCCTGTTTTGCGCCGAGCGCATTATCTCATTTAAAACAAAAGCGGCGGTGCAATGAAGGAACAGGCCATCATATCATCACTGCAAAAAAAATGGAAGGCGATCAGCCTTGTATCCATTGCATGCATATCGCTTGCCTTTGCCCTTGTGTTTGTCACCTGTTTGCACCAACTCTTTCAGTATTCATTTGCATGGGCTTTGCCGGCATGGATTATTTTGTTTGCATTAATGATGGCCATGCAGCGCTCCTGGCGCATACAGCAACGCGATGTGCTGCTGTATTTAAACAGGCATATTGCCCAATTGGAAGAAAGCAGCGAACTGTTATTAAAACCGGCAGCATCGCTTAACCTGCTTGAACAAATGCAGGTGAATAAGCTGAAAGAAAATATAAGCTATGCTGCATCTGTGCACCCGGTAAGCAAAAAAATAAAGGGATCGGTATGCATTTTATTGTTATCGCTTATCCTGTCTGCACTCATTTTTTTGCTGCTCAGGCCCTCATTATTTCAACAGGAAAAAAGCAACCGTGCAACAGCAGCTTCATCAACGCCGGAACAGGTTTTGCCGGCCGTTTCATCGGTCACTTTAAAAATAAAGTCACCCGCTTATACAAACATCAAACTGCAAACGCAGCAGGATATGAATGTGGTGGCGGCAGAGGGATCAACCGTTTACTGGCAGCTTGAAACAAACAAGGCTGTACAGCAGATCAGTTTAAAGTTCAGTGATACAACCGTATTGCCACTGCATGCTGCAAACGATGAGCGCACCGTGTGGCGCGGCGACAGAACAATAAAGCAATCCGGCTTTTATCAGGTTGTTTCAGACAGCAGCTTGTCTGAGTTATACAAGCTGGAAGTGATAAAAGACCAGCCGCCTGTTATAACCGTTCAGTTGCCCAAACCATCGGTGGTTATTGATGTTGGCGAACCGCAGCGCACAGCCATACAACTACATGTAACGGATGATTATGGCATTGCTGATGCAACGATTATGGCAACGGTGGCCAGCGGCAGCGGTGAGGCGGTGAAGTTCAGCGAACATGCCATACAATTCGGCAATAATTTTTCGGCGCATAATAAAAACTATGAGCTGAAAAAAACAATAGACCTGCCGTCGCTGGGCATGAAGCCCGGCGATGAGCTGTATCTGTATTTTAAGGCAGGCGATAATAACAACCGGCAAACGCAGTCTGATACCTATATTATTTCTATTGCAGACACAGCAGACCTGATGGGCTTTGACGGCGCCGTTAACAGCCTTGATGCGAAGCCTGAATATTTCAGGAGCCAGCGCCAGATTATTATTGAAACAGAACAATTGCTGCGCGATAAGCCAACGCTTGCCCGGGATGCATTTAATAACAGGAGCAATGACCTGGGCATTGACCAGAAACTGTTGCGGCTGCGTTATGGAAAATTTTTGGGGGAAGAATTTGAAGCCAATATTGGCGGGCATGAGGCACAGGAAGAAGAAGGCCATGATGCGCACGAAGAGCAAGAAAAGCCGGCTGGCGATAACAACAATAATTTTGGCAATGCTGAAGCCATCATAGACCAGTTTTCGCATAAGCATGATATTGCAGAAGACGCCAATTTCTTTGATGCCGGAACAAAGAAGCAGTTGAAAGCTGTATTAACGGAAATGTGGAATGCGGAATTAAGGTTGCGCAGTTTTAAGCCTGATGAAGCCCTGCCTTTTGAATACAAGGCTTTGCGCTTATTAAAAGACCTGCAGCAGCAAAGCCGCGTGTATGTGGCCAAGACCAATATTAAAACGCCGCCATTAGACCCTAAAAAAAGGCTGACCGGCGAATTGGATAAAATTATTTCACCTTCAATGCAAAACAGTTCAGGGCCAAACGATCAGTCGCTGGTGGCGGCGCAAAAAACATTAAGCGTGCTTGAGCATTTAAAAACAAACAACAGCGTAAGCAATGATGAAATGGCATGGCTGTTTGCTACCAGCCGGCTTATGCAGCAGCGGGCAGCAGCGTCGCCGGGAAAATACCTCGCTGCCCTGCAGTCGTATCAAAGCGTGCTGAACCATATTCAGCAAAAACAAAATATACCTGTAAAAGATATAGGGGCAGCGCAGGGCGGCCTGCAGCAAATGCTTGCTGCGCCTGCATTAAAACCTTCGCCTGCCGCCACACTTAATGGCAACAGCCTCTCGCAACAATATTTTCTCAACCTTAATAACAGCAGGCCATGACAGCAGTTCAATACAGCATGGTAACCGCCTGTTTGTTGTTAGCAGCTTTGCTTATCTGGCTGGAGGTGAAAAGGCAAAATAAAGCACGCTTGTTGTGGCGGATTATTGCCTCTGTATCAGCCGCTGCAAGCCTGGCCTTTCCTGCAATGCCCATTGCATTTCATACAGCGGAAGGCAATATGAAAAATGAGGCTGTTTTATTAACCGACGGTTACAGTAAAGACAGTGTTGACGCCTTCTTAAAGCAAAACAGGCATGCTGCTGTTTATACAAAAGATGCATATGAACAGCAGCATGAACGGTATAACCTGCATGTGTTTGGTTACGGGCTTTCAGCAGATGAATGGCAAACCATGCCTGCATCCGGCATTTTTTTTCATCCGTCAAAATTGGGCAATGGTATAATAAGCATTGGTTATAAAAAGCAGATCAGCAGCGGCGAAACACTGGCTGTGCAGGGCAGGTTTAATAATACAACCAATAAAAAAATCAAGCTGGCATTAAGTGGTTTTGGCGCAGGCCTTGATTCGGTTGTTATCGGCCCAAATCAGCAGCAAAGGTTTGAATTAAATACCATTCCAAAATTTATTGGCAGGGCTGTGTATGATATTACTGCTGCTGTTAATACAGATACGCTTGAACAGGAACCATTGCCTTTTGAAGTATCACCGGCAAAACCGCTAACGATACTATTGCTGGCGGCTTATCCCGATTTTGAAAATAAGTTTTTGCAGAACTGGCTGTATGAGAACGGTTATGTTGTGGCTGCAAGAACAACCATCAGCAGGAATAAATACAGCTATGCTTTTTTTGATACATCAAAATTTCCTTTGGATAAGATAACGCCCGGCGTGCTGCAGCCATTTGATGTATTGATAGCAGACGGCGCCGCGCTGGCCGCTTTAAGCAGGCAGGAATTATTCAGCATAAAAAACCAGGTAAGCGATAAAGGGCTTGGCCTGGTTATTAAAACTGACAGCACGCAGGCGCCGGCAATATTTTATAATGGCAACTGCGCTGTTGCGCCTTCATCAAACCACAATAAACAAATCCTTTCCGTTCAATTGCCCGGCAAAGACACGGCAAGTGCATTGCCTGCTGAAGACGCTGCTTTCATTAAAGTGAACAGCGGTGCGGGCGCTTTAATAACAGATGCCAGAAAAAATGTGCTTGCCTGCCATGCTTTGTACGGCAATGGCAGCCTCGTATTTTCAACATTCAGGAACAGTTATTACTGGATGTTATCGGGCGATAAAAAAAGCTATCAGTTGTTGTGGTCATCCTTAATAGGAGAAGCGGCGAAAAAAGAAAAGGTAAACAGGCAATGGAGCGTACAGCCTGCATTTCCCGCCGTTAACCAGCCTGTGCAGTTAACAGCAGAAGCCATAAGCGATATGCCCTTCCGGGCTGCAATTGACAGCAGTGCGGTTACTTATGCCGCACAGCCGTTTTTGCCATTTGAATGGACAGGTATTTACCGGCCCTCAAACGCAGGCTGGCAGCCGCTTACATCATCAGGCGGCGATATATGCTGGTTTTATGTTTTTGATAAAAATGACTGGAGGCATGCCAGGGCATGGCAAAGAATGAATGATACGCATAACTATGCATTGCTCAATAAAAAACAGCCTGCTGATGCTGCTTTGAATAATAAAATGAGCAAAAAAACAGTTCCGGCAATTTATTTTTTTGTTGTGTTTATGTGTTGTTGTATCTTCCTCTGGATTGAGAAAAAATTATCATAAGTTGTTCTTTACTTTTTCCCTTGATGGAAAAAGTAACAAAAAGATCAAGAACGGATGATATTCAACACATCCGTTCACGCGCCCTGATTAAGCTGCAGTGCAGATGATTTTTCGACTATTGAGCCTTGATGTTTTGATCAAACAGCACTATTATTGGAAAGAGAATTTATATGCTGATTGAAATAATACAACAATCTATACATTCATGCACCCGCTGTATGAAATTAAATAATCAGATTATGAGTTTGAGCACCCTTCTCCACTTGTGGAGAAGGGCAGGGATGAGGGTTAACCAATAAATCAATATCACCTTGAAACGAAAAGAATTTTTACAACTGTCGGGATTAGGCATGGGCGCTTTCATGCTGCCTGATTTTATGCGGGGCAATCGTATTGATCCCCTCCGGGCCATCAACGATGGCATAGACACGGCCACAAAAAAGCAACTGGCAGATGTGGCTTTAAATGCTGCCAAAGCCGGCGGCGCCACGTATGCCGATGTGCGCATTGGCCGTTATTTAAACCAGTTTATCACTACGCGGGAAAACAGGGTGCAGAATATTGCCAACACCGAATCGTATGGCGTGGGCATTCGCGTAATTGCCAATGGAAGCTGGGGCTTTGCCTGCTCGCAGGATGTGGGCAAAGACAATATTGCAAAGCTGGCGCAGCGCGCTGTTGACGTGGCAAAGGCCAATGCAAAAATCACCAGCGCACCGGTGCAGCTTGCGCCGCAACAGGGCTATGGTGAAGTGAGCTGGAAAACGCCCATTGAAACAAATGCTTTTGAAGTGCCGGTAAAGGATAAGGTTGACCTGCTGCTGAACGTAAACGCCATCGCCATGAAGGAGGGAGCAAACTTTATTAATTCGGCAATTATGGCGGTGGATGAACAGAAATACTTTGCCTCAACCGACGGCTCTTATATTGACCAGGACGTGCATCGCTTATATCCTTTCTTCAACGTTACAAAAATTGACAAGGCTTCCGGCAAGTTTGAAACAAGGCGTTCCCTGAGCTCGCCTGTGGGCATGGGTTATGAATACTTAACGTCCACGGCTGCTGATAAAGTGCAGGGCGTTGTTACGCGGTATAAAAACCGGTATGATATTTTGGAAGATGTAAAGAATGCAACAGCCGATGTGCAGCAAAAGCTGCAGGCCAAATCTGTTGAGCCGGGCAAGTATGATCTTGTGCTCGATCCGTCCCATCTCTGGCTTACCATTCATGAATCGGTGGCGCACCCAACCGAGCTGGACCGTGTGCTGGGCTATGAAGCCAATTATGCCGGCACCAGTTTCCTTACCCTCGATAAGCTGCATTCGGGCAACTTTCAGTTTGGCAGCAAAAATGTAAATATTGTGGCCGATAAACTGCAGCCCGGTTCGCTGGGCGCTGTGGGTTATGATGATGAAGGCGTGAAATGCGGTGAATGGGACCTGATTAAAAACGGTGTGCTGGTAAACTTCCAGGCCATACGCGACCAGGCGCATATACTGGG
Source organism: Parafilimonas sp. (assembly GCF_047606085.1). Lineage (GTDB taxonomy): Bacteria > Bacteroidota > Bacteroidia > Chitinophagales > Chitinophagaceae > Parafilimonas. The sequence goes on along the minus strand of NZ_JASGEX010000104.1, from coordinate 4,277 downwards.
CTTAAAAGCATCGCAGGGATGCTGCTATGCCCAAAGCTGGGCCGATGTGCAGTTTCAGCGCATGCCGAATGTTTCGCTCAGGCCGGGCGCTGATACGCTAAGCGTTGATGATATTATTAAAGATGTGAAGAAAGGTATTTACATCATCGGTGATGGTTCTTTCTCCATTGACCAGCAGCGGTATAACTTCCAGTTCGGCGGCCAGACCTTTTATGAAATACAGGACGGAAAAATTACAGGCATGCTGAAAGATGTGGCCTACCAGGCTAATACCCAGGAGTTCTGGAATTCCTGCGTTGCCGTGGCCGATAAAAGCGATTACCGGCTGGGCGGCGCTTTCAACGATGGCAAGGGCCAGCCTCCGCAGTCGAATGCCGTATCACATGGCAGTTCCACCGCAAGGTTTAATGGCATAAATGTGATTAATACGGCGAGGAAGATTTAAAACACGCCCCCATCCCCTGAAGGGGGGTAATAAAATCCTTAAAACAGGTGATGGATAAACCTGATGGTAGGCTCGCAAATCAAAACGCATGAATATTATTCAAAAAAGAAAATAAATTTTAGTAACATTCTCTACTCCCCTTTAGGGGATGGGGGCATCAATTTATACCATGGCTATCTTAACACAAGACGAAGCAAAAACGATATTGCAAAAAGTGATCAGCTTTTCAAAGGCGGATGAATGTTCCGCCGGTTTAGACGGCAGCGAAGGCGGCAACATCCGTTATGCGCTCAATGCTGTTTCTACGGCAGGCGATGCCAGCACGCTGAGCCTTGCCGTAACATCTACCTTCGGGAAGAAATCAGGCTTGGCTACCATTAATGAGTTTGATGATGCCTCGCTGGAAAAAGTGGTGCGCCGTGCTGAAGAGCTGGCGCAGTTTGCTCCCGATAACCCGGAATACATGCCCTTGATCGGGCCGCAAACATTTAAAGACAGTATTGAATATGTTGCTTCCACGGCAGCCGTTATGCCGGCTACCCGCGCTGAAGCCGTTGCCAAAAGCATAGAAGTGTCGAAGGGCGCTAACCTGCAGGCCGCAGGCTATATTGAGAACAGCAGCGGCTTTAACGCCATCATGAATTCAAAAGGCCTGTTTGCCTACAGCAAAAACAGCGATGTAACCTTCAGCGTTACGCTGCGCAACCAGGAAGGCACCGGCTCCGGCTATGCCGCAAGGGGCTTTAATGATATTGATAAGCTCGATACGTACACCGCCACCAAAATTGCGGCCGGCAAAGCCAGTGGCTCTGTGGGGGCCAAAGCCATTGAGCCCGGCAAATACACGGTGATCCTGGAGCCGCTGGCAGCCGCTTATTTGCTGGAACGTTTGTTCTTTGCCTTCGACGCCCGCAGCGCCGATGAAGGCCGCAGCTGCATGACCAAACCCGGCGGCGGCAACCGCCTCGGCGAAAAAATGTTTGATGAACGGGTAACCATTTATTCAGACCCCTTCAATCCCGAATTGCCCGGCAGCACCTGGAACCGCGAAGGCCAGCCCATAGAAAAAACAACCTGGGTGGAGAACGGCGTTATCAAAAACCTGATGTACAGCCGTTACTGGGCGCAGCAAAAAAACGTGCAGCCCGTGCCGATGGGCTCCAACTTTATCATAGCCGGCGGCGACGCTTCCCTTGAAGACCTCATTAAAAGCACCGAGCGCGGCGTGCTGGTAACCCGGTTCTGGTACATCCGCCCGGTTGACCCGCAAACTTTATTGCATACCGGCCTCACCCGCGACGGGACTTTTTATATTGAGAACGGCGAGATAAAATATCCCATCAAAAATTTCAGGTTCAACGAAAGCCCTATCATCATGCTTAACAACCTGGAGGCATTGGGCAAACCGGAGCGCACCATCAGCGTAGAATCGTACCGGAGCTATTTAATGCCGCCGATGAAGATCAGAGACTTTACTTTCTCTTCTTTGAGCGATGCGGTGTAGGAGATAATGGTGATGATATTTTTAAAATCCCGCCCTGCGGGATTTTTTTGTTTATGTGGCGGCGAGCAGGTGGATTGCAGGGTGGCTTCCGCTGCCCCTGCGTTCATGCAGGCGGGTTGTGTTTTCACGCCCCGCACTGATGATTTTTTAACGGGGCGCATTTCAAATTTTCGCTTCATACGCGGCAATGCGGTCGGTGAGACACCGACCGGTAGCGGGTTCTACAGGTGGGTATCACCACCCACCTGCGAAAACTTGAAATACACCCTTTTTATTTTTAATGGCGGCAAAAATCAAAATTATTTTTATAGTTCAGCAGCATTAATTTTACAGCCTAACTTTTTTAATTTATAAAAACACTGTTTGTGCCTGCCTTTACCTGCAAAATTGTTTTGCACAAAAACCAAAGCCGCATACTGGTACAGTTTGAAATTAATAACGCATGGAATAAAAGAATGCAGGCTGTGCCCGGTGCAAAATGGAGCAAAACGCTGCGGGGGTGGACAATACCCGACACTCCGGAAAACCGCAGCCGGTGCGGGTTTAAGCCGAATGATTTTTTGCAGAAAGAGCGCGTGGCGCCATTGCCTGTAAAGCCCGCCGCACCTAAAGTTTCCAAAGAAGCTTTATGCTTTATAAGCGATAAGAACAGGCTGGAAATGGAAAAGTTTTTATCGCAGCTTGCTTTAAAGGCATACAGCCCGTCAACCATAAAAACTTACAGGAATGAATTTGCACAGCTACTGCAGGCTATTGGCAAATGCCCGGCACAAAACCTGGCGCCTGATGACCTCAGGCGTTATCTTTTAGTGTGCATTGATAAAGGGTTAACAGAAAATACGATACACAGCAGGCTGAATGCGTTAAAATTTTATTATGAACAGGTACTGGGAAAAGAAAAGTTTTTCTTTGATATTCCAAGGCCTAAGAAACCGCTGATTTTACCGAAGCTGTTAAATGAGCACGAACTGCAGCGGTTGTTTAACGCTTTATCTAACAGGAAACATAAAGCGATGTTGTTTACAGCCTATAGCGCAGGGCTTCGCGTGAGCGAAATAGCAAAATTAAAGCTGGCGCATATTGACAGTCATCGCATGCAGATATTTGTGGAAAGGGCAAAAGGCAAGAAAGACCGGTATGTAAACCTAAGCCCGGTATTGTTAGATATTTTAAGGAAATATATTCAATTGTATAAGCCGCGGCCGAAAACCTATTTATTTGAAAGTGAGCAAACATTTGCAGCCTATCCCACCAGAACGATACAACAGATCTTCATAAATGCAAAAAATAAAGCCGGGATAAATAAGGATGTAGGCATACACAGCTTACGGCATAGTTTTGCGACCCATTTGCTGGAAAAAGGAACAGATATTAAATATATAAAAGAACTTTTGGGACATTTTAATATAAGGACAACCGAGCGGTATTTGCATGTGAGCAAACAGAAACTGGTAAACATCATCAGTCCTTTTGATGATTTGTGGGATAAAGGTTCGATAGAATGGTGATGGCGGATTGTCCTAACGACAATTGAAATTGTATAAGATTAAAATGTTGGTTTTCAATAGCGGTTTTTTTGAGCAGTTTCGCATAATATAGCATAAATTAGCGTGTTAGTAGCCATTTTACGAGCGACCGTGCTAACATCAACAGACAGACAAAAAATGAATTTACTAAACAATAAAAAAGTTGCAATTATCGGTGGCGGACCTGTTGGACTGACAATGGCAAAATTGTTACAACAAAACGACATTGATGTAACTGTTTACGAAAGAGACAAAGACCCACAAGCAAGAATTTTTGGTGGAACACTTGACTTACACAAAGGTTCGGGACAAGAAGCAATGAAAAAAGCGGGGTTGCTTGACACCTATTTTGCAAAGGCAATTCCTATGGGCAGAAACTTTGCTGACGAACAAGGAAATATTTTGCTTTCTAAACCACCAATGTATGATGACCCCGAAATCAACAGGAACAACCTCAAAAAAATATTACTTGACAGTTTAACAAGCGACACCGTTGTTTGGGATAGAAAATTGACAACTATTGAAGAACAAAACGAGAAATGGATTTTGCATTTTGAAAACAAACCGACCGCAACTGCCGACTTTGTTATTGTTGCCAACGGTGGAATGTCAAAAGCACGAAATTTTGTTACAGATACAAAAGTAGAATACACCGGAACTTTCATAATTCAAGGCGATGTTCCCGAACCCGAAAAAAAATGTCGTGAGTTTTACCAACTTTGCAACAACAACAACATTTTAATGACAGCATATCAGGGCAATTTCCTTGTTGCAAATCCCAAAAATGGCGACTTGTTGAGTT
>NZ_JASGEX010000103.1:0-30055 GCF_047606085.1 Parafilimonas sp. | reverse complement strand
TTCCGGTCGGTGTCTCACCGACCGGAATGCCGCGTATGAAGCGAAAATGTAAGGTCGGCAATAAGCCCGGGTGACTTGTACTTTGACTAATTAACGATTGCACATTTTTATTCCGTGAGGAGTATAATATTGCTTCAGCGAAAGATAAAGGCGTGTATAATATAACGCACGATTCTGCCGACCTGTATAAATTCAAAGTGCCTTCGCTGCGCAACCTTGCCTATACAGCGCCCTACATGTATAACGGGCAGTTGTACCAGTTCAGATCATCATTCCGCAATACAGGTTTTATGTGCAGGATAACCCTAACCTTAATACATTGCTTATACATAATGGCAGGCGCGGTTTTGCAATGACGGATAAAGAAGCGGAGCAACTGGCTGCCTTTTTGCAAACATTAAACGACAGCAGTTTTGTAAAAGACCCGCTTTGGAAGAACCGGATGTAAAATACAAGGCCAATGTTTTTTAGAGCATGAAGAAAGACATAACCATCAGGAACAAAAGCATACAGGTATTATTTCACCAGTACAGTATTGGCATCGTTAGCAATGATCAATTACTTAAACTGGTAAAAGATTTGCCCGAAGATGCCACTGCAGAACTTATATCAGCCATAAAAAAAGAATTTAATGCCCAATACAATAAACCCTTTAATGTTTCAGACAACTCCATAACGGTTGAAATATGGGCGCATGTTTTTGCAGAACAATTTGCCTGCGCCATAAAACAGCTTACCACCATCAGGCTTGTAAACGATATTGCTCAAAAAATCAGCGCACATTGTAAAATAATTAATATTGGTGAAAGGGGACATGACAACAACCGGTTTGTATGGGATATGCTTTCAAATTTTAAGCCGGCAATAAGAAAACTGTTATTGTAATCCGCTCATGCAACCGTTTACCCAAATAAGCAAACGTATATTTATCCGGCATCAGATATTATTGGCAGTTTTCTTAATCCTGTTGATATTTGCAGCCATTTTAATTTTATCATTCTTTAGCAATATGCAGCTATATAAGGAATAATTTTTGTTATTGAGCGTTATTTACACATGAAAAACTCTATGTTAAGTGGGAAACAGATTGTTTGCACTGTTTTTTTCGCGTTGTTTTTAATCATTTCCAATTCATCGGTTGCCCAAAGTTTTGGTATATATGTTTCGCCGGGCATAATGAATTATGGTGGCGATTTGCAAAAGAAAGCATATACTTTCAGCCAGGCTGAGTTTGCCATAAGCGGCGGTTTGCTGTATAATTTTAATCATTTCACCATAAGAGGATCGCTTACCTATGGCAGGATACAGGGCAGCGATTCAACCGGCGGATACAAAGGCCGCAACCTGAGTTTTAAAAGCAAACTGGGAGAAGGCAACCTGATGCTTCAATATGACCTTTTTAAGCTTGATGAAAAAAAAATAACCCCGTATATTTTTGCAGGCGCCGGGCTTTTTTACTATAACCCTTATACTTTTTACAACGGAAAAAGGGTTTATTTAAGGCGCCTGGGTACAGAAGGCCAGGGGCTTTCCATATACCCGGATAGAAAACCTTATTCCCTTACACAATTTACAATACCGGTTGGCCTGGGCGTTAAATATAAAATTACAGATGCGTGGCAGGTAGCGCTGGAATTTTGCAGCCGTTTTTTATTTACAGATTATCTTGATGATGTAAGCACAACTTATCCCGATGAAACAGCCCTGCTGAATGGCAGGGGACAGCTTGCAGTGAATGTTTCTTTCAGGGGCGATGAACTTGACCCCGCAAAAACTTTCCCCGATGAAGGCAGCGCCCGCGGAAATGCTTCAAGAAACGACAATTATTATACTTCCGCCCTTTCTATCATTTACATATTCCCCAACAGCGACCTGTTTGGCGCAGGCAGGCATAAAAAAATGAAATCGCTCAAATGCCCCAAACTATAAAAATGCACCCTTGCGCTTAATGAACCATAAGCTGATGGTTATTTTATAGGTTTGCATCACCATGGCTTATACAACACTTGAAGACTGTATTAACGACCTCGAAAAAAATAGTCATTTAATAAGAATAAAAGAAGAAGTTGACCCCCATCTTGAAATGGCCGCTATTCACCTGAGGGTGCATGAGGCGGAGGGCCCGGCTTTATTATTTGAAAATGTAAAAGGATCAAAATTTCGCGCTGCTTCCAATATTTTCGGCACCATGGAAAGGAGCCGATTTATTTTCAGGAAACGCTTTGGGCCCATTCAGCAAATTATCAGCTTAAGAAATAACCCGCAGGCAATATTTAAACATCCTTTCCGTGCAGCAAAGAATAGTGTCAATGCTTTATCATCGCTTCCCAAAAAAATAAATACTTCGCATGTAATACGCAACGAAATAAAGATCACAGACCTTCCATTAATCCGGCATTGGCCAAAAGATGGCGGCGCTTTCATAACACTGCCGCAGGTTTATACAGAAGATATTACGAAGCCCGGCGTGCACCGGTCAAACTTGGGCATGTACCGCATTCAGCTTACAGGCAACAATTATATTTTGAATGAAGAGGCTGGATTGCATTACCAGATACACCGCGGCATTGGCGTGCATCAAACAAAAGCCAATGCAAAAGGCCTGCCTTTGAAAGTAAGCATATTCGTTGGCGGGCCGCCGGCACATACATTGGCGGCCGTAATGCCCTTACCCGAAGGCATGAGCGAGCTGATGTTTGCAGGCCTGCTTGGCGGCAGGCGTTTCAGGTATTTTTATAAAGATGGTTTTTGCATAAGCGCCGATGCAGACTTTATTATAACAGGCGAAGTGTTTCCGGGTGAGAATAAACCGGAAGGGCCTTTTGGCGATCATCTCGGTTATTATAGCTTAAGGCACGATTTTCCTGTAATGCATATAAGAAAACTGTATGCAAAAAATAAGGCGATATGGCCATTTACTGTGGTAGGCCGCCCACCGCAGGAAGACACGGCTTTTGGCAATTTGATCCACGAGCTTACAGGCAGTGCACTGGCAAAAGAGATACCCGGGCTGCAGCAGGTAAATGCAGTTGATGCGGCCGGCGTACACCCTTTATTGCTGGCTACAGGCAGCGAACGCTATACGCCATACAATAAAACAAAACAGCCTGCAGAAATACTTACCATCGCCAATCATATTTTGGGCACCGGCCAGTTAAGCCTGGCTAAATTTTTATTTATTACGGCCGATGATGAACGAAGGTTATCGCCCCAAAACATTCCTGCCTTTTTTGATTTTGTATTGAAGCGCATTAACCTTAAAAGGGATATTCATTTTTATACCAACACAACCATTGATACGCTTGATTATTCGGGCACAGGGCTTAACCAGGGCAGCAAGATTGTTTTTGCAGCTTATGGAGATGTATTGAGAGAATTATGCACATCCATTCCATTTGAATTTTCACAACTGCAAAATTTTGAAAATGCACAACTGGCATTGCCCGGCATTGTTTGCCTTCAAACAAAAAAATTCACCGATTATACAAATGCCGAAACGGAAATGCAGCAATTGAATGAACAGCTATGCAACACAGCAACAGCATTGCAGCAAACACCTTTTATTATTGTTTGCGATGATGCTTCCTTTATGGCAAACAGTTTACATAATTTTTTATGGGCCACCTTCACGCGCTGCAATCCTGCTTACGATATATACGGCATCAATAGTTTTTACAGCCATAAACACTGGGGCTGCGATGCAGTTGTATTAGACGCCCGCAGCAAGCCGCATCATGCGCCTGTATTGGAAAAAGATACTGTTGTTGAAAAGAATATTGAGCGGGTTTTTAATAAGGGGGGCAGCTTGTATAAGGCCTTGAAATAAAATTGGGGCTGACGAAGAATCGACGCCCCTTTTTTCAACCCTAAACCCTTAAAGTGCAAATGTAAGTATCTGCAACTATTAAAAACAAGTTTTATTTAAAATCTTTCTACTTGCGAGAAAAAGAAATTGCCTTCAATTACGGCATTTTCATCGCTGTCGCTGCCATGAACCGCATTTTCGCCCACAGAAGAAGCAAAATCTTTGCGTATGGTACCTTCTTCTGCCTGTGCAGGATTGGTAGCGCCAATTAATTTCCTGAAATCGGCAACCGCATTTTCTTTTTCAAGAACGGCAGCCACAATAGGGCCGCTGCTCATAAATTCAACCAGTTCGCCGTAAAAAGGCCTTTCTTTATGTACGGCGTAAAAGGCGCCGGCCTGTTCTTTGGTAAGTCTTGTCCACTTCATCGCTTTAATAGCAAAGCCGGCTTTAACAATCCGGTCGAGGATAGCGCCTGTGTATGATTTGCCCGTTGCATCGGGTTTTATCATAGTAAAAGTTATATTGCTCATAGTTTTAAACATTCGCCGCAAAGTTAAGTTATAGCCAATTGTTAAAATCAAAGCAAATTGTTATAGATAGGCTGCAAACGAAAAATCATTTGACCGTGTGCATATAAAGGCGCAATTTTGCCGCCTTTATATGCAGCCGATAGCGCATTTATATCCATTACTGGAAGATAAAAGGAATATTATAGTCACCATGCATCAGAAGCCTGATGGCGATGCAATGGGCGCTGCGCTTGCATTATTTCATTTCCTTAAAAAAATTGGCCATCATGTTACGGTCATCTCTCCTACCAACTGGGCAAAGTTTTTAAACTGGATGCCGGGTATAAAAGAGCTGATTGATTTTGAAGCGCAAACGGCAAAAGCAACCCTGCTGCTGGAAAATGCCGACATGTTGTTCTGCCTCGATTTTAACGCCATGCACCGCACCAAGAAAATGGAAACTCTGCTGCTGGGCATTAAATGCGTAAAGGCGCTGATTGACCATCACGAACAGCCGGCAGAAGAACATTTTGATTATGGCATAAGCAACATCACAAAAAGCTCTACCTGTGAAATGATATATGATTTTATAGTGCAATCGCCGTTTTCAGATAAACTCGACCTTGATATGGCTGCCTGCATTTATACCGGTATTATGACCGATACCGGCTCATTCCGCTTTGCCATTACTTCTGCCCAAACACACAGGGCAGTAGCGCACTTAAAAGAGCTGGGGTTGAATCACAGTATCATTCACGAAAATATTTATGATAATTTCCTGGAAAGCCGGCTGCGTTTTATAGGCAATGCCCTGCTTAACCGCCTTGATGTGCTGTATGAATACAATACGGCGGTAATGGCTGTTTCAAAATACGACCTGCAGAAATACCAGATACAAACCGGCGATACGGAAGGCCTGGTAAATTATTTGCTTACCATTGAAGGCATTAAGCTTGGCGCGTTGTTAATTGACAGGACGGAAGAACGCAAATGGAGCTTTAGGAGCAAGGGCGATTTTGACGTGAATGAACTGGCGCGCAATCATTTTGAAGGCGGCGGCCACAAAAATGCCGCAGGCGGCCGCAGTTCCGATACGCTGGAAGAAAGCCTTAAAAAATTTAAAGAAGTAATCAAACTATACGAAAAACAGTTGGCATAAAAATCTGTATAAAACAAAAACAAAAAAATGAAAAGAACATTCATAGCCGCACTGCTTGCAATAAGTTTCGCCGCCTGCAGTATAAATTATGAAAAAGCGCCTTCAGGCTTAACCTACAAAATATTCAAGGGAAACGGAACGCAAAAGCCCAAAGCCGGTGAATTTATAAAATTCAATGTGGAATTCAGGCTGATGGACCGCGATTCGGTTTTAAAAAGCACATTCGGCAGCCTGCCCGGATATGGCCCGGTAGATACCAGCAAGCGGGCACAATATAGCTTTATGGAAATTATACCGCTCATGAACGTGGGCGACAGCGCCGTGGTGAGCATGAGCATTGACTCCCTGAAAAATAAAGGAATGATACAGGGGTATGACCCCCTGTTTGTAAAAGGCCAGGTTATGCTTGCAAAGGTTAAGCTGCTGCAGGTGTTTAAGAAAGAGGGAGACGTGGAAGCCGATTATAAAAAATCGCTGGACGATGAAAAAGGCAATGAGGAAAAAGCCATAGAAGCCTACCTCGCCAAACACAACCTGAAAGGAGAAAAAGGGAAGAACGGCACTTATGTGGTGGTGGAAGATGCAGGCGACCCCGCTTTGAAAGCAGATTCCGGAAAGAAAGTTTCTGTTATGTACCGTGGCTCCCTGCTTACAAACGGCTATGTATTCGATACCAATATGGACACTACCAAAGGGCATACCGCACCGCTTGATTTTGTAGTGGACGCTCCGGGAATGATACCGGGCTTCAGCGATGGCATTACTTTCTTTGGCAAAGGCGGAAAGGGCAAATTATTTATACCCGCCATGCTGGGTTATGGCCCGCAGGCGCAGGGCAAAGAAATCCCGGCTTTTTCAAATCTTATTTTTGATATTGAAGTAAAAGATGTAACAGACGCCCCGCCACCCCAGCCGGTTAACCCCAAGGTGCAGCAAATGCAGCAGCAAATGCAAAAAATGCATCAACAAAAGCAAGACAGCACAAAGAAAAAATAAGCATGCCCAAACATTTGGCAAAGCAAAAAAGCAACGCAATTTCGGCGTTGCTTTTTTGCTTGGGAAAGGGGTTTATAAATTTTAAGATACAGAGTTTGCACAGGTTTATTTCATTCGTGCATATTTGTTTTTTCAGTTGTCTCATGGAACCTCGCTATGCACATTCCCCTGTGTGAGAAAAAATTATCATGCTCGGTTTCATTCTATTGCTTTTAATTCAGCTTCACCTGCATCCACCAGCATATAGGTTTTTATATTACAGATAAGCATTTCATCAAGCGCATGCACCACATCTGAACAGGTAGCCGCCGGCGTTGGCTTTATTAAAACTACCATGCCCGTATCTGATCCGTAAACCTTTTTTATAGCAGCTTTCTTTTCAAGAATGGCATGGCGCAGTGCGGTGGCGCTGCTGCCGGCATTCGTTTCAGCCGCAAGCGCTGTACCGCTATAAACATGCACATTATTATTTGCGCCCAGTAAAATATTCAGCGTTTTGTTTTCAGGAATTAAAGAAGGCCTGGCAGGTTTTGTATTATCGGGCAAAACCAGCTTCATGGATGTTGATTGCTGAATAGTTGTAGTAAAAACAAAGAAAGCTATCAGCAAAAAAACCAGGTCAACCATTGGTGTAAGGTCAACGCGCAGGGAGTTTTTTTTGTTCTGAAAACACCGGCATTATGCCGGTGCTGAACGGGTGAAATATCGGCCATAAAGGTTTTATAAATGAGATAAGGTTTCGCCAACTTTCCATAATAAAAAGCGGCGCTTGTTTTTTTATTTGTATAATTGAGCAATGCATAACGCTGCGTTCACATTTGTAAGATTAAAATACCGCTCCGGCGACTGGGATACAGACCAGCGCATGCCGGCCAATATACTTAACTCGTTGCTGGAATACACCACCATCCCGGTTAATATGACGGAGAAAGTGGTTGAGCTTTCCGGTGATGAGCTGTTTCAATATCCTTTTTGCTATATCAGCGGGCATAAGCTGGTACAATTTGATAAAAAGGAAGCCGAAAATTTTAAGCAATACATTGAGAATGGCGGTTTTGTTTTTGCAGACGATTGCAATCACGATATTGACGGGCTGTTTGCCAAATCTTTTGAAACCCAGGTAAACAGCCTGTTTGGAAAAGACGCGTTAAAAAAAATCCCCAATACCCATGAAATTTATCATTCATTTTTTTCATTTGAAAAAGGGCCGCCATCTACATCATTTGAACTGAACGGATGGGGCGACGACCTGGTACATGACTACCTGAAGGCAATTGAAATAAATGGCCGCATCGGCTTATTATACAGCAATAAGGACTATGGCTGCGAATGGGATTATGACTACCGGAATAAACGCTTCCTGGCTGAAGACAATACAAAATTTGGCGTGAATATTATTATGTATGCCATGAACCTAACCTGAAAAAGTATGGAGTGATATATGATTATGTATTGAATTAATTTAAGCCATTATGAAACAAAAGAAGTGTTTAATTGCAGCAGGCGCTGCATTGACAATGGCGGGGATCGCTTATATAATCCTGCACCCTAAGAAAACAACTCCCAAAGGCCTTAATGCAGTAACCGGTTTCAATAAAAAAAAGTATTTGGGCCGGTGGTACGAAATAACAAGGCTTGAATGCAGCCGGGAAAAAAACCTGCAGCATATTACAGCAGAATATTCATTGAATAAAGATGGCTCTGTAAAGGTGGTGAACAGGGGCTATAACTTTAAAAAGCATAAGATGGAAAAAATGGTAGGCAGAGCCCGGTTTACCGGCGATGAAAATATAGCTCATTTAAAGGTTTCTTTCGGCCTGGTGCATGCAGGCTATAATATTATCGCTATTGATAAAGACTATAAATATGCGCTCGTGGCAGGAGATAGCTTCAATTGTTTATGGCTGCTTTCCAGGGAAAAAATAATGCCGGAAAATATTACGAGCGAATATTTGCAGATTGCACAACAGGCAGGCTTTAGCATTGAAGACCTGGTATGGGTGCGACAAAAATGAGAGAGGTGCGCTAACCTCTCCGTGCATGCAATTGATAACAGATAGATCACCGCACATCCCCCAGAGCAGACGCATTAAAATTTTAAATGTATAAAAAGAGGCGTAGCCTCGAAAAAATATTGTAAAAACGGGTTTCAACCCGTTTCAAACCACCAAAATGTTGTTGAACCATCGGCTCGTTACATTATGCATCCCCGAATAGTCGGGGCAGGCTGTGCCGTTGGCACTCACCTCTATCGAAATTCATCTATAACCGTGCTAAAGCACGGCTTTACAAAATTGAATCGGGCCGATGGCGTCATAAGAATTTTAATGCGCCTGCCCTAGCAAACCCCCTAAATTATTTTACAGATAGCCTATCATTGTTTATTTTACAACCCCTGATGACAACTAATTAAAACAATTATAAAAACACAACCAATGAAAAAATCAATCGCACTTGCAGCCATTGCACTATTTGTTTTTGCAGATAGCCTTAAAGCACAAAAGATCAGGTTAATACAAGGCAGCATAGATGCCGTAAAAGCCGAAACAGCCATAAACTTTGAATACACCTACGACAGTATGCGCGTAGGCAAGTTTGATAAAGAAGCTGATTACATAGCTAAAAAAACAGAGGAGTACAATAATAAAGAAGCCGGCCGTGGCGACAGATGGGCAAAGGCATGGGTTGATGACAGGCAAAGCCGTTTTGAGCCAAAGTTTGAAACGCTTTTTACAGAATACAGTAATAAAACCAATAGCAAAAGCGCCAAATATACAATGGTATTTAAAACCATTTTTACAGAACCGGGGTTTAATGTGGGCGTAGCGCGAAAAAATGCGCAGATAGATGCCATTGTACTGCTTGTTGAAACGGCAAACCAGGGTAATGTAATTGCAAAGATCACTGTTGACAATGCATTGGGCAGAACTTTTGGCGGCTACGATTTTGATACTGGTGGCAGGATTGCGGAAGCCTATGCCGATGCAGGAAAAGCATTGGGCAAATATTTAAAGCAATAAAGTTCTTTGGGCAGAACCTATTCATTCTGCAGTTCAATCCACACAGGTGCATGATCGCTTGTTTTCTCCCAGCCGCGCACAAACCTGTCAACGCCGGCTGCAACAAGATCTTTTGAAACATCAGGGCTTAGTAAAAAATGATCTATGCGCAGGCCTGCATTGCGGCCATAAGCATTGCGGAAATAATCCCAGAAAGTGTAAATAACTTCATTGGGATATAATTTGCGGATGGCATCCGTCCAACCCTGGTCAAGCAATTTATGAAAAGCGGCCCTTGTTTCCGGCCTGAACAATGCATCCTCCACCCAGCGTTCCGGCTTATATACATCAAGCGCTGTGGGCATTACATTGTAATCGCCGGTTAATATAACACGCTCACCGCTCCGGTATAATTCAGCAGCATGTTGTGTTAAACGCTCAAACCATTTCAGTTTATAATCAAATTTTGGCCCTGGCGCCGGGTTGCCGTTAGGCAGATAAAGGCATCCAATGGTTAGGTCACTTATCCTGGCTTCCATATAACGGCTATGCAAATCTTCCGGGTCTCCCGGCAATACGCGGCGTATTTCCTGCGGCGCTTCTCCGCGCGATAAAATGGCTACCCCATTCCAGCTTTTCTGACCATGCCATATTGCTTTGTAGCCGGCATTTTCTATATCCTGCAAAGGAAATTTTTCCTGCGGCGCTTTTAGCTCCTGCAGGCAAACGATATCCGGCATTGATTCTTCCAGCCATTTTAGTAAAACCGGCAGGCGGCCATTCACACCATTTACATTATAGGTTGCAATCTTCATATTAAAATATTGTTTGTAAATGTAGTGCAATGTAAAGTATAAGCTGGCAGGTTGGCCGGCAGGAGTGTAGAAGGTTTACATGTTTACGGATTCGCCTGTTCACGGGTTGTTTAATAATAAGTGCGTAACCAGGAAGGACGGGGAATAAAACAGAACCTGTGAACCCCGCGAAAACCCGTGAACTTCAGGAACGTTTATATAAATTCTCTTTCCTGTTTTAATGACAAAACAGGGAGGTGATTTAAATTTACAATACCCTTTGTATGGTCCTGCTGAAAAACCTTATGCCACAGGCCATGCCGTGCAGGTATTACAAGCAGCATATCTATATTTTCCTCTGCCGTAAACTTATCAATAGCGGAAAATATGTTTTTGAATTCGGGCTCGAAATAAACGGGTGATACTTCAGCAAGGTTATCCTGTACAGCTTTCTTATAGCCTAAAGCTGCTTCATCAATTATTTCATTGGGCGACACAACGCTGATGACATATAACTGCGCCTTTGTAAAATGTATAAGGCGTTTTATCATGGCTGCCGGCATTTGCAGATTCCTCCGGTAATAGTTAACCGCAAATGCAATTTTCTGTACCGGCCTGTAACTTATGGTTGACGGAACAACCAAAACAGGAATATAAAGATCAATAAAAGCATCCACTATATTCGCGTCCCATGCAAGCAATTCATTGTAGCGGCCATCGGCGCCCATAATAATTAAAGATGCGTTTTCCTGCTTTGCCTTTATATACAGCTCATCAATAAAAACGCCTGTAACCATTTCTGCCTGTATGTTTATTTCCGGGTAATTATTCTTTACCCATTCGTATTCCTGCTGCAGTTTCCTTTCATCATTTAAAAGCGTTTCGCTCATGGCCGCTACCGCAATGGCATCGCCGGTTAAAGATGCAGGAAAGCTAAAAATATTCAGCAATAAAACACTTGTTTCCTGGTTGTGTAAAAACCTGCATGCATATTCCAATGCATTGCGTGATGATGCGGAAAAATTAGTAACTACTATAATCTTTGCCATAAAGCCTCTCCCCCAACCCCCCTCTCCAAAGGGAAGGGGGCAGGAAGAACATTTTAAAAGTTTATAAATTTTTTCACCTTCGAAATTTCAAAGGTCCTCCCTTCGGGAGGATTTAGGTGGGCCGCTAATGCCCGGCATCTGCCATGCTCATTTTAGTTTTTGCATTTTTTATAAATACCAGAACTATCGGCACAAATACAAGAAACATTACACCTATGTACAGGAATATATCCATATAAGAAAGAATGGTGGCCTGTATGGTAACAGAACCATCAAGCATTTTATGGGCAGTGCCTAACGCAATATTTGGAGGCATTCCCTTGGCCTGCATGCCTGCAGCCAATGCCTGTACCCTCGATTGTACGGCAGGGTCATAAATATTAAGATTATCTACAAGGTTGCCCCTGTGGTGAACGATATCCCTCGTTAAATAAGTTGATATCAGCGCCACGCCGAATGAACCGCCCAACTGGCGCAGCATGCCCGAAAACGCAGCGCCCTGGCCTATTTCAGGGCCTTTTAATGTTGAGAGCGCCATTGTGGAAATAGGTACAGATAACAATCCCAAACCTACGCCACGCACCATTAATGGCCAGAAGAAATCTTCGCCGGCTGTATGCGGCGTCATTATTTTATAAGTCATTAAACTGTAAATAAAGAAGATGCCCATACCTGATGCTATCAGTAATTTTTGCGGCACGCCACGTTGTATCAGCTGCCCGATGATAGGCATCATAAATGCTACCGTTAATGTACTGGGTATCATCAGCAGGCCCGATTGCGTGGCATCCCATCCCAAAATACTTTGTGTATATAAAGGAATGATAAACGTAGAGCCAAACAGGCCAAACCCCTGCACAAACGATAGTATAACACCCATTCTTAAATTGGAGTTTCGCAGCACCCTTAATTCAACAATAGGGTATTTATATACTAACTGCCGCCATATAAAGCCATAAAATGCAAAGAAGGATACAACGGTTAATACAATAATAAGCCTGCTGTTGAACCAGTCATCTTCCTGGCCTTTTTCCAGGATGTATTGCAATGAGCCAACTGCCGCAGTTAAAAGAAAAATACCCAGCCAGTCCACTTCGCTGGCCTGCCGTTTTTCAGCATATTTAGGGCTTCTTACAAACTGCAACGTGAGCAATGCAGCTACAATACCAACAGGAATATTGATGTAGAAGATATAAGGCCATGCATAATGGTCAACAATATAACCGCCTAGCGGCGGGCCAAGTGTCGGGCCGATAATTACGCCCAATACATATATAGCCTGCGCCATAGCCCTTTTTTCAGGCGGATAACTTTCGGTGATGATGGTTTGTGATGTTACCAGCAAAGCGCCGCCGCCGAGGCCTTGTATAAAACGGAATACCACCAGCTCGCCAATGCCCGATGCGTTGCCGCATAAAAAAGAGGCGACTGTAAATATGATGATGGATGCGGCGAAGTAATTTCTTCTTCCAAACTGTTGCGACAGCCAGCTTGTCATTGGTACGATAATAACGTTGGCGATAGAGTAAGCGGTGATCACCCAGCTTACTTCGCTCAGCGTGGCGCCAAGGCTGCCGCGCATATCGTTCAGTGCAACGTTAACAATGGTGGTATCAATAATTTCAAGCAATGCGCAAAACACAGCCGTTATCGTTATAATAACCCGGCGCGAACCATATTCAACCAATGATTGTTGTTCCATTTATAAGCTTTTAGCTTTCGGCCATCAGCTATTAGCTAATAGCTATCAGCTTATTTATTAATTCAAATGCACATCCACATTCACATTCATGCCTGCCTTCAACTGGTTCACCAGTGAATCCTGCAGGTTGGTAAACTCAATCCGCACCGGTAAACGCTGTACCGTTTTTACAAAGTTTCCGCTGGCATTATCAGGCGGCAACAGTGCAAAGCGCGAACCTGTTGCAGGAGAAAAAGAGGCCAGCTTTGCTTCAAATTCATGGCCGGGAAATGCATCTGCTTCAACTATTACTTTTTGCCCAATCTTAAGCTCATCAAACTGGGTTTCTTTAAAATTAGCCACTACCCAAATATCATTATCCTGCACAATGCTGAAGGTGGCCTGGCCTGTGCCAAGAAACTGGCCTTCCTGCACATTCACTTTTGATGCGATGCCATCTGCCGGCGCTGTAATTACCGTGTAAGAAAGATTGAGCTTTGCTTCATCCACTTCCACCCTGCGCTGTTCTATGGATGCCTCGGCTATGCCCACCTGTGTAGAGGTAGCGCTGCTTTGTGAAGTAACAGCACTTGTTTGCCTGGCAGCCTGCGCTTTTTGCTGCTGCAATACCAGCAATTGCTTTTCTGCTGTTTCTTTTGCAGCCTGCGCCTGCTCATATTGCTGTTGTGTTATGGAATGATCTTTTATCAGATTGGCATAGCGGTTATAGTCCTGCGTGGTACGCCATACATTTACCTGTGCTGCTTCTATCTGTGCGTCAATAGCGCCCACTGCAGCCTGCGAAGTAGCAATGTTTGCCCTTGCAGCATGTGTGCTTGCTTCAGCCGAGCTGCGGTTTCTTTCCGCAGTAGCCAAAGCAGCTTCTGCCTGTTCTACGCGCAGCTTAAAGTCGCGGCTATCGAGCACAAGCAACGTATCGCCTTTCTTTACACGCTGGTTATCTTTTACACGCACTTCGGCTACATAGCCTGAAATTTTTGGTATTACCGGATTGAGGTGCGCCTCCACCTGGGCATCATCGGTTTCTTCGTGGTGCAATGAATGTATGTATTTGCTGACCCCGAACGCACCGCCTGCAATCACCAATAATATAAGCACGATCAAAAACGATTTGCTTCTTTTCTTTGGAGCAGCGTTGCTGCCTGTTTCCTGTGTTGCCATAATTATATTAGTCTTGAATAGTTGATTGAAAGTTTTATTTAAGCATCCCGGCCGTTTGCTGCAGTGTATAATAATCGAGCGCAGCATCCGCTTTTGAAACCTCCAGATTAAGACTGGCCTGCAACTGCTCAACATTTGCATCCAGCAAATCGGTTAATAAAAGCAGGTTGTTATCATATTTGTTTTTACTGATGCGGTAATTTTCATTTGCCTGTATTACCGCTTTATTGTTTACTTCTATTTTCTTTATATCGGTTAAATAAGTTTGATATGCCTGGTTAATGGCAAGATGAATATTATCTGTCATCATATCCTTATTTATCTGCAGTTGCTGCGCCCTTGCTTCTGCCTGCTGTACTTTTGATTTTGTTTTCCATAAAGAACCAATATCATACTTCACACCAACACCAAACGTAACAGCGTTGGTTATGGTTAATAGTTTTGGAACATTCGCAGCCACATAACCACCCGTTAAACCAATACTTGGATAGTAATCGCCTTTGGCAACTTTAACTGCTGCGCCTGCCGCTTTGTTTCTGTAAGTTAAAGCCTGCATATCGTTGCGGCCTGTGTCGGCAGATTGCTCATACATTTCAATTGTTTGCAATTGCCCGGACGTTGTTATGCTTGCAGGATCAGGAACCAGTTTGGTTGATTCGGGAAGGCCAAGTAATATGTTCATGTTAACCGTAGCAAGCTGAATGCTGTTCTGTGCGTCCACGAGCGCCAGCTCGAAATTAGACGTTTGCAGTTGCGCCCTTAACATATCGTTCCTTGCAAGCAAACCATTTCTTTCAAGGCTGGCAAAATTGCTGTCGCGCAACCTGGATTGTTCAAGGTTTTCCTCCACCACTTTTGCCGAAACGCTGGCTTTATATAAATTGATATAAGCGGCAATTATGTTGAGCGTTACTGCTTCTTTATCCTGTTCGGCATCAAGCCTTGTTGCCTGCTCCAGGTATTTGGCGGATTCAATGCCATATTTAATTTTTGAACCCGCATAAATGGGCAGTGAAACATTGGCCGAACCATACAAGGCCTGTGAAACAGTGGGTGAGGAAAAACTGCTGCTATCGCTGCCTGTTTTTAATTTAATAGTTGGTTTGGTTAACCTTAAATAAGAGCCGCTTATGCTGGCATCGGGCAGCCTTGCCTCCGTTGCCTGTTTGGTGGCAGCTACGGCCTCATCTATTTTTGCCTGGCTTAATTTTAGTTGTTTGCTGTTTTTAATACCCAGTTCAATAGCTTCATTTAAGGTAAGCGCTTTGCTTTCCTGTGCGCCTGCCCTTACAAAGCAAAATAAACCAAGAATTAAAATATACAATACAGTGCTTTTATGCTTCATATACTTTATTAATAATGAACAAAAATTCAGTTATATTAGAAAAATTTATGCTTTAATGCCGTCCCAGCATAGTTGAAAGTTCTGATCTATTGTTTCGGGGCTGAGCTTTTTATTATAATAGTTTACTCTTTTTGATATTTCATTAATATTACCAATCATGAAGGTAGTGAGCCAGAAATTATCTATATCCTTTATAAGGCGCTCTTTTTTACCACGCGTTAATAATTCTTTCAAAGGCTCAAACATTTTTTTTGCTTCAACTTTGGTCTGTTCATCTATATAGGGAGAATGCAGGGCCTGTTCTATAAAAACACCCTCTTCGAAGCGCAGAAGCCTGAGTTGCAGCACATTTGACCAAATGGTATGAAACCCAACCTTGAAAGGCGCATCTGCATTGTAGTTTTTAAAAAATGTTCCCTTGGAGTTTTTTATACACTCATGAAAAAGGCCTACGATCAATGACTCTTTGTTTTCAAAATATATATATAATGTTCCTGTTGCAATTTTGGCTTCTTTGGCCACAGCCTGCATGGTAATGCCTGATAGGCCTGTGGCTTTTACCAGCTTTAAAGTGGCTTTATAAATACGCGCTATTTTATTTTCATCTCTCAGTTTCACAACGCAAAGTTAAGTGAATTTATATTCATTTATGAAACACCCGGAAAATGATTTAACATTTTACCATAAACTTACGTTTGTTTGCACATGAATTATCTCGAGATAAGCTTTGAAAGCATACCGGAAGAAAAAAAGGAAATACTTATCGCATTGCTTTCTGAAATGCATTTTGAAGGTTTTGAAGAGCAGCCTGCCTGTTTAAAAGCATTCATTTCAAAGAACCTGTTTGATGAAGAAATGCTACAGCAATTAACAGCAAAAATGCAATTAGATTATGCCACTTCAGAGTTGCCCGATGTAAACTGGAATAGCGTGTGGGAATCGAACTTTCAGCCTGTTGTAATTGGCAATTGCGCCTTGCGGGCATCATTTCACCAGCCCATAAAAAATATACAATACGAGATCGTTATAACACCGAAAATGAGTTTTGGCACCGGTCATCATGCTACTACATTTATGATGATACAGCAAATGCAGGCAATAGATTTTAACCATACAACTGTGCTTGATTTTGGTACCGGCACCGGCGTTTTGGCCATACTTGCGCATAAGCTGGGCGCAGCCAAAGTGGTGGCTATTGATAATGATAGTTTCAGCATAGAGAACGCGGCAGAAAATTTCAGTAACAATCATATCAATGATATTGAACTGAAAATGGCTGATAATGCAAAGGCTCAAGGCAGTTTTGATATTATTCTTGCCAATATTACGCGCAACATTATTCAGGAAAATTTCCGGTTATTCAATCTTCAGTTGACTGAAGGCGGCCTGCTTTTATTAAGCGGCCTTTTAAAAGAAGATGAAAAAAGCATTACAGTAACAGCCGTAAATTCAGGCTTTCAACTGAAACATAAACTGGAAAAAGGCAACTGGATCTGTCTTTTGTTTACAAAAAATAAATGAAGGTTATCCGGCTGATATAAGGCTGAAGGATTATTGGCCACAAGTGCACAGATTTTATCCATGCGCTTGCGACTATTTTCATACCCTGTCAACAATTTTTTTTCTCCTCTTTAGGGGTTGGAGCTAACTTGCGCCCATGCAGGATTATCTGAAAGGATTGAACGAGCCGCAACGTGAGGCTGCAACACACATTAACGGGCCTTTGATGATAGTGGCCGGTGCAGGCAGCGGCAAAACAAAAGTGCTTACCACGCGCATTGCGCATTTAATGGCGAACGGGGTTGATGCATTTAATATTCTTGCCCTTACGTTTACCAATAAAGCCGCTGCGGAAATGAAAGAGCGCATAAGCAAAATATTGGGCACCAATGAAGCCCGCAACCTTTATATCGGCACATTTCACAGCGTATTTGCAAGGATTCTGAGAGGTGAAGCGCACCGCATTGGCTATCCCAACAATTTCACGATTTACGATACAGACGACAGCCGTTCCGTTATAAAAACAGTAGTGAATGAGCTGCACCTTGATGATAAATTATACAAACCCAATGTTGTTCATAACAGAATATCGGCCGCAAAAAATGCACTGGTGGGGCCTGAGGAATATGCCAACGATTATTACCTGCAGCAGGAAGATATGCGCGCCAACCGCCCGGCTTTGGCGCAGGTATATAAGGCATACCAGGCGCGCTGCTTCAAGAATGGCGCAATGGATTTTGATGACCTCCTGTTCAAGATGTATGAGTTGCTGCGCGATTTTCCGGAAGCATTGCACAAGTATCAGCATAAATTCAAATACATTTTAATTGATGAGTACCAGGATACCAATCCTGTTCAGTACCAGATAACAAAACTGCTGGCCGCTGTAAATGAAAATATTTGTGTGGTGGGAGATGATGCACAGAGCATTTACAGTTTTCGCGGCGCCACCATCGAAAACATTTTGCAGTTTCAGAAAGATTATGATGATGTAAAAGTAATTAAGCTGGAACAGAATTACCGCAGTACGCAAAGTATCCTGAATGTTGCGAACGAAGTAATAAAGAACAATAAAGGCCAGCTTCCAAAACAGTTGTGGACAGAGAATGCACATGGTGAAAAAATAAAGCTGGTGCGTACCATGACGGACAATGATGAGGGCAAATATGTAGCTGATATTATACAGGAACAAAAGCTGCGCAACCATTATCGCAATAAAGATTTTGCCATTCTTTACCGCACCAATGCGCAAAGCCGTTCTTACGAAGAAAGCCTGCGCCGCATGGGCATTGCGTACAGAATTTTTGGCGGCATCAGCTTCTACCAGCGAAAAGAAATAAAAGACTTTCTTGCCTATTTGCGCGTAATCGTAAATACAAGGGATGAAGAAGCCTTAAAGCGCATCATTAATTATCCTGTTCGCGGTATTGGTAAAACATCGGTGGAGAAGATCGTGATCTTTGCCAACGATCAAAACATAACTTTCTGGGATGTGCTTACCCGTGCATCTGAATTTGGTTTTAAAGCCGGCACGCTGGAAGCCATACAGAATTTTGTAACCATGATCCGTTACTTTCAAAGCATGCTGGAACAAAAGAATGCGTATGATGTGGCGGTGCAGGCAGGCAAGCATACGAATTTTGTAAAAGAGCTTTTTAACGATAAGAGCACAGAGGGGCTGGCAAGATATGAGAATGTGCAGGAATTGCTCAACTCCATAAAAGAATTTACCGAAAGCCCGGATAATGAGGAAGGCGAGGTTGGCGATAAGGGTCTTGGCGCTTACCTGCAGCAGATAACGCTGCTTACTGATGCAGATGAAAAGGATGAAAATGCGGATGTAGTAAAACTGATGACGATACATGCTGCCAAAGGTTTGGAATTCCCGGTTGTATTTGTGGGTGGGCTGGAAGAAACTTTATTTCCCAATGCCATGAGCATAAACACAAGGGAAGAGTTGGAGGAAGAAAGGCGCTTATTTTATGTGGCCGTTACAAGGGCCGAGAAACATTTGTTTTTAACGTATGCCAATGCCCGCTATCGTTTTGGCAGCCTGGTGCAGAATGAGCCCAGCCGTTTTTTGGATGAACTGCCCGAAGCTTTTTTAGACCGGACGTATGCAGGCGGCGGCGCAAGAAACCAAGCCAATATAAGCAACATGGGTTCTGCGTTCGCCAGGATGCACCGGGGTTTTGAAGGCGGTCAACCGTCAACCCCTAACCGTAAACCGCCCGCTGAAAAAAAACCATCTTACCAGTTGGCCGCCGGCAGCCAGCGGCCGGCGGCAAAACAGCATATTCCTTCAAAAGATTTTGTGCCGAGCGATACCACCAATTTGCAGGAAGGTCAGAAGGTAGAGCACCAGAAGTTTGGTTATGGGCTGGTTACCAAATTAGAAGGCAGTGCACATAACCCTGTTGCAACGGTGAAGTTTGAATTAAATGGCGAGAAAAAGATCATGCTGAATTATGCGAAACTGCGAATTGTGGAATGAAGCCCCGGATGCTAAACGGTATAAACAGGAGCCAAACTCTATTGCCGGTAAGCCAGGAAAAGATTAATTTAACTTCTAAGCTAAATATTGTTTTTTTGCCGGCAAATTGAAAAGAGCATATTAAAACAGCCCTTCGGATTATACAAGTAAAACATACATGAAACTTATTTTATACCGCATTTTTAGTTTTTTGCTGCTGCCTATGGCCATTTTATTTTCGGTAGCTGTATTGCTATTGCTCAGGGCAGCATTTAATAACCCGGCTATGTTCCTGCCGCTGTTTTTAATTGCCTGCATTGCTATTTATACATTTGCCTCACTCAATTTTTTAATAAGAGGCATTGATGGAAAAAAATTTCTCGGCAGACCGTCAAAAGACTGGCTTAAGGTAAATGCGATAGCCAGCACTGTATTTGCTTTATTAATGATAACCCAATGCACGATTTTTTTAATGCATCCTGACATGCTGCAACAAATTACAGCCCAGGCTAAGGCAAATGCCGGTACGGAATTAAACATAAGCGATGCAGCGTTTGGGGATTATCTCCGCATAATCTCTTATTTCTTCCTGGTATATGCAATTGTATTATTTGTACACATCATTATAAGCTTTCAGTATTTAAAAAAATACGGCTATCTTTTTCAGAACGAAAAAAAATAACATCAGTACAAACCGAACAGAAAAGCAGCGTTTTTTAGTTTTATGAAGATTGTGCCTTAATTTGCCTGTATTAAGAAATTATTACTAATTAAGGTAGGGAGGGGAGGATGAATCTATTCCATCATTTTTGTAAAAATTGATCTATGGCATTTAATTCTTTCATGAAAATTTTTCAGCCTAAAGACCGGATTTTTTATACCCTTTTTGAAGAAGTGGTTGATACAGTTTACGAAATGAGCGAATTGCTTAAGAAACTTATCGTGGAGAGGGAAAGGGATAAACGTTTTGCGGTTTTAAGCGAAATTGAAAATGCAGAGCACAAGAACGATGATACCACCCATCGCATTTATACAGAATTAGGCAGAACATTCATTACACCTTTCGACCGGGAAGACATTCATTTTCTCGCAACAGCGCTTGACGATGTAGCTGATTATATTTATGCATCGGCAAAACGAATGACATTTTATAATATTACCAATGACGATGAAGGTATAATTAAACTGGCTAACCTTATAGCATTTGGCGTACAGGAGCTGAAAATTGCAGTGCAGGGCTTGCGGAACATGAGAGACCTGCAGGCAATGACAACCGCATTGGTTAAAATAAACAGCATAGAGAACCAGGCCGATGATATTTACGATTTAAGCGTTGAACGCCTTTTCGACCTGGAGCAGGATATAAAAATGCTCATCAAGAAAAGGGAAGTTTATCATGCCATGGAAACAGCAACCGATAAATGTGAAGATGCTGGCAACGCGATAGAAACCATTATTATCAAGTATTCTTAAACGAAACTTATTCTATCGCATGTCAACACTATTAATTGTAATTATAGTTCTTGCAGTAATATTCGATTTTATTAATGGTTTTCACGATGCGGCAAATTCCATTGCCACCATTGTATCAACCAAAGTACTTACTCCCTTCCAGGCAGTAGTTTGGGCTGCCTTTTTCAACTTTGTTGCTTATTTCATCTTTCGTGATCACGAAGTGGCTAATACGGTGGCGAAAACCGTAAACAGCGGCGCCTACGATCTTACAGTTGTATTGGCCGGGGTTATCGCATCCATTATTTGGAACCTGCTTACCTGGTGGTATGGTATTCCTTCCTCATCATCTCATACATTAATCGGCGGCTTTGCCGGTGCGGCCATTGCGCATTCGGGTTTTGGCAGTATCAACTGGTCTTTAAACGGCGGTATCAGCCTTACCATAATTTTTATTTTGCTGGCGCCGGTTATTGGTATGATCATTTCCATGTTTATCACACTCGTAACCATACAGCGGAATTTCTGGCTTAAAATAGCTATAATTGTTGCCACGTTAACAAGCTGCCTTGTATTTATTCATTTCAAAAAGCCTTTTGAATTCTGGGGATTATTAATACTGGGCATTATTTTCCTGCTCTCCTATTTTTATAATCATTTCAGGGGCGAAACCGCTGCCCGCACTACCAATATGTACAAAAGGCTGCAACTGGTATCTTCCGCTACATTCAGCCTTGGCCATGGCGGCAGCGATGCCCAGAAAGTGATTGGTATAATAGGTGCAGCCATGGTGGCTGAAAATATGATACCCGACATTAGCCAGATACCTGCCTGGGTGCCCTTTATGTGTTATTCAGCAATAGGGCTTGGCACAATGAGCGGTGGCTGGAGGATTGTGAAAACAATGGGCTCACGCATTACAAAAGTTACACCGCTTGAAGGCGTAATGGCCGAAACTGCCGGCGCCATTACGCTGTTTACCGCCGCCAATCTTGGCGCGCCGGTAAGCACCACGCATACAATTGCCGGCTCCATTGTGGGCGTGGGCGCTACCAAACGGCTGAGCGCCGTTCGCTGGGGCATTACTTTAAACCTCGTTTGGGCATGGGTATTAACCATACCGGTAAGCGCCGCATTAGCCGCGGGATTATATTGGTTCTTTCATCTGTTTTCTGCTTAGTTTTCTTATTTTGCAACCATTATTTTACTATGAAAAAAATATTGGTTACAGGCGGTTGCGGCTATATAGGCGCGCACACAGTAGTTGATCTGCTGGAAAACGGTTACGAAGTAATCTCCATTGACGATAATTCGCGCTCAAGCACTTACCTGCTCGATGGCATTGAAAAAATTACAGGTATAACTATCAAAAATTATAATGTTGACCTTAAAAATTTTGATGAAACCCGTGCCGTTTTCCAGGAGAATGAAGACATAGAGGGTATTATACATTTTGCGGCCTATAAAGCGGTGGGCGAAAGTGTTGAAGAACCTTTAATGTATTACGAAAACAACCTATTTTCGCTTATCAACATTCTTAAATGTGTAAAAGAATTTACTATTCCTGGTTTTGTATTCTCTTCTTCCTGCACTGTGTATGGAAACCCCGATGAAATACCGGTTACAGAATCTTCGCCCATAAAAAAAGCAGAATCACCTTATGGCGCTACCAAGCAAATGGGCGAAACAATTGTTGAAGATTTTTCAAAAGTGCAGACCTGCAACACCATTTTATTACGCTATTTTAACCCGGTAGGCGCCCATCCTTCTGTGCATATTGGCGAGCTGCCTTTAGGAAGGCCCCAAAACCTTGTTCCGGCAATTACGCAGTGCGCCATCGGAAAAATACCGGAAATGACGGTTTACGGAACGGATTATCCAACCCGCGATGGCAGTTGCATCCGTGATTATATTCATGTTTGCGATATTGCACATGCACATACCCTTGCCTTGGAATTGCTCATTAATAAAAAAAATAAATCTGCCTGCGAAGTTTTTAATCTGGGAAGCGGTAATGGCGTAACCGTATTGGAAGCTATAGCTGCTTTTGAAAAAATTTCGGGCCAAAAATTAAATTACCAATTAGGCCCCAGGAGGCCGGGAGATGTAGTTGCTATTTATGCAAATAACGATCTTGCCAGGGCCACACTAAACTGGGATATTAAATATGATCTTGAAGATATGATGCGTACTGCCTGGGAGTGGGAGCTTAAGATAAAGGAAGATGAAAAATTGATCAAGGCCCAAAACCCGGTTTTAAATTAATTAGCTTTATTCTATAACCAGGGAATTAAACTTTTTTGGAAACACATTATCCTACCAAACAGATTTTAAATTTCTTGTTTAAAATAACCCTGCATGCAAATTGAAGATAGGGATTTGTTACATCAGTTCAGGCAGCCTGACACGAAAGAAAGGGCATTCACTGCTATCATTAAAAAATACCAGGAAAAATTGTACTGGCATGTAAGGAGAATGGTTATAGATCATGATGACGCTAACGATGTTTTGCAAAACGTTTTTATAAAAGTCTGGAACGGATTGGAAAATTTCAGGGAAGACAGCCAGCTTTACACCTGGTTATACCGCATAGCCACCAACGAAAGCCTTACTTTTCTTGAACAACAAAAGAAAAAAAGCGCCGTTAGCCTGAGCGATGTGGAAAGCGGGCTTACCAACAAGATCGTTGCTGATAAAAATTTTGATGCGAACAGGCTGGAATGGAAACTTCAGTTAGCCATACAACAATTGCCTGAAAAACAAAGGCTTGTTTTTAATTTAAGGTATTATGATGAAATGCCTTATGAAGAAATGAGCAGGATACTGGAAACCAGTGAAGGCGCTTTAAAGGCAAGCTATCACCATGCAGTAAAAAAAATAGAAGAATTCATTAAAAATAATTAAACGGTTTAAAGATAAGAGGGTCAAAAAAGGTGATGCAGGTAAATATTAACATATTGAATGAATTAAAAGAAGCTGGTGCTGCAACACTCATACAAGCAAATAATAAAAACTATTATTCGGTGCCGGAAGGTTATTTTAAAGCTTTTCCTTCAGGAGTGCTGGCTAATATTTTTATTAATGCTTTGCCTTCCTCCCACCCTTACACTGTTCCAAAGGCCTATTTTGAAAATCTGCCGGATTATATTCTTGACAAAATAAATATATCCTCCTGGCAATTGCAGGGTGGCAAACAAAAAAATTCTTTTACCGTTCCGGCCAAATATTTTAATGGGTTTGCTGATAGTGTTATCAAAAAAATAAAGGCACAGGAGAGCAATAAAGACGATATAGTAAAGGAACTTGAAGAAATTTCTCCTTTATTAAGCACCATATCAAAAGAACGTGTGTATTCATTACCTGAAAATTATTTTGAACGGCTTGAGCCTTTAAAGCAAACTAAGAAGCGCTTTAATCCATCAGCCAAAATAATTTCTTTAGGTGGCAAAACCCGCAAATGGATTAATTATGCGGCGGCAGCCTGTATAAGTGCAGTTTTATTTGGAGGAGGATATTTTTTCATTTCAGGCAAAAAGGAGCAAACAACACAGACTTCACAAACTACTGTAACTGCCGATAATGTAAATTTTGAACAGCAATTGGCCAGCATAAGCGATTCTGAAATCGAGGCTTACCTGAAAGAGAATAGCAATACTTCTGTTTTTACCAATGTGGGCGCGACTGATTATCAACAGGAACAAAGCTCTGATTTACAAACCATTATTAAAAATATGTCTGACGACGAGATACAACAATATTTAAATGACGGCGAGGCTGGCAGGAAAGAAGAAGGGATATAAAGATGAAAAATATGAAAAAAATATTTACATTATTGTTGTTTGTATGCTTTCATGGTTATTTTTGCCCTGCGCAAACTTCCAGTGGTAATAACAGGTTGGAAGTTGTGAAAATGGGTTATATGACGCGTGAATTAAACCTCACACCGGATGAAGCGCAACGCTTTTGGCCTGTATATAACAACTATCAAAGCGAGATAAGAGAAGCAAGAAGCCAATACCCCGATGATGAAGTGGCATTTGAGAGAAAAGTGGTTGAAATAAAAGAGCGATATAAAGGTAACTTTAAAAAAGTTCTTGGAAATGACAATCAACGGGTGAACAGGGTTTATACCACAGATAAGCAATTCAATAATGCCTTGCGGAATGAACTGAGGAACCGCCAGCAGACACAGCAATCCCAAGGTAATCATCCGGCGCAAAACCAGTTTCAGCGCCAAGATAAAACAAATAATTCAAACAACAGGTCCAATACCAATCCAGGTAATAAAAGAAAACCGAATCAACGGTAATAACGATATTTAACTTGGTGTTTTTCATAGGTTAGCAACGGCCAGCTCTTTTCAGGGCAGGCCTTTTTTATGGCCCGGAATCTAAGGCTGTCTCCTCCTGTTCCCAACGAAAAATTTCACAGCAAATGCTGTCTATGAAAAAAGGCTGCCCTTTTCAGAACAGCCTTAATATGTTAATGCCTTTAATATAGCCTCCCTGCCAAGGCCTGCAATCTATTCAAATCTCAGGTCGAGGCCTAAACCGCGCAGCTCATGCACCAGCACATTGAACGATTCGGGAACGCCTGCCCTTGTGATATTATCGCCTTTAACAATGGCTTCATACGTTTTTGCACGGCCAATAATATCATCGGATTTAATAGTGAGCAATTCCTGCAGTATGTTGGCAGCGCCATAAGCTTCAAGCGCCCAAACCTCCATTTCACCAAAACGCTGGCCACCAAATTGCGCTTTACCACCCAATGGCTGTTGTGTGATAAGGCTGTAAGGCCCTATGGAGCGTGCGTGCATCTTATCGTCAACCATGTGGTGCAGTTTCAGCATGTAAATTACACCTACAGTAGCTTTCTGATGAAAGCGTTCGCCGGTTTCACCATCGTACAGGTAAGTGTGGCCCATTGAAGGAATACCGGCTTCTTCACACATTTGCTCAATTTCTTCCGTAGTGGCACCATCGAAAATCGGCGTCGCAAATTTGGCTCCTATCTTCTTGCCCACCCAGCCGAGTATGGTTTCGTAAATTTGCCCGAGGTTCATACGGCTTGGCACACCCAGTGGGTTCAGTACAATGTCAACAGGTGTACCATCTTCCATAAACGGCATGTCTTCATCGCGAACGATCTTGGCAACGATACCTTTATTTCCGTGGCGGCCCGCCATTTTATCGCCCACTTTCAACTTACGTTTCACGGCCAGGTAAACTTTTGCCAGCTTCAATACGCCTGCAGGCAACTCATCACCTATGGAGATATTGAACTTTTCGCGTTTATAGCGGCCGAGCTCTTCGTTGTATTTTATATTGTAGTTATGCAATAAACGATTTATAAGCTCATCCGTTTCTGCATTGCCTGTCCAGCCCAACGGGTTCACATTCTGGTAGTCAACAGAAGCAAGGTTTTTTGCATTGAACCTGGCAGTTTTGCCAATCAGCATTTCACCAAAATTATTGCTGACGCCTGCAGAAGATTTATCTTTCAGAAGCGTTTGCAGTTTTTCAAGCAATACTTCTTTCTGATCGTCAACATTCTTTTCATGAATCTTCTCTACCTTTTCCAGCAATGCTTTTTCACGCACTTTGCCGTTCTTATCCTTTTTGGCGCGCTGGAAGAGTTTTTTATCAATTACCACACCTTCTGTTCCGTTGGGCGCTTTTAAAGAAGCGTCTTTTGCATCGCCCGCCTTATCGCCAAAGATAGCGCGCAACAGTTTTTCTTCCGGCGTGGGATCACTTTCCCCTTTTGGCGTGATCTTACCGATCAGGATATCGCCTTCGCGCACATGGGCGCCAATGCGGATGATACCATTTTCATCAAGGTCTTTGGTAGCCTCCTCAGAAACGTTTGGAATATCAGGCGTTAATTCTTCTTCGCCCAGCTTGGTATCGCGAACTTCCAGTTCAAATTCATCAATGTGGATGGAAGTGAAAATATCATCGCGAACCACCCTTTCATTAATAACGATGGCATCTTCAAAATTATAACCTTTCCAGGGCATGAATGCCACCTGCAGGTTACGGCCCAGTGCCAGTTCGCCATCTTTTGTGGCATAACCTTCGGTAAGGAAATCGCCGTTTTTAACCACCTGGCCTTTCTTTACGGCTGGCCTTAAGATGATGGAGGTGGACTGGTTGGTTTTGATAAATTTGGTCAACCTGTATTTCACCAGGTCATCTTCAAAGCTTACCAGCCTGTCAAGGTCATTGCGCTTATAACGAACGTGAATTTCTTTTGCATCAACATATTCCACCACGCCATCACCATCTGCATGGATCTGGATGCGTGCATCGCGGGCGGCTTTTCCTTCCAGACCTGTGCCTACCACAGGCGCTTCCGGATTAATGAGCGGTACTGCCTGGCGCTGCATGTTTGATCCCATCAATGCACGGTTGGCATCATCATGTTCCAGGAAAGGGATAAGCGAGGCGCTCAAACCTACGATCTGGTTGGGCGCAACGTCCATATATTCCACTTCATCTTTTTCAAGTATCGGGAAATCGCCTGTCTGGCGGCTAACAATCCTTTCTTCCACAAAGTGGCCGTCAGCATCCACCGGCGCACTGCTCTGGGCTATCCTGGCAGTATCTTCTTCTTCAGCGCTCAGGTAAGTAAGCTTCTTCATATCCACTTTACCATTATTTACTTTATGGTAAGGCGTTTCAATAAAGCCCATCTCATTTATCTTGGCATGAACGCACAAGGTAGAGATCAGGCCGATGTTCGGGCCTTCAGGCGTTTCAATGGTGCACAAACGGCCATAGTGCGAATAGTGCACATCGCGAACTTCGAAGCCTGCGCGCTCACGGCTTAAACCACCGGGACCGAGGGCGGAAATACGGCGTTTATGGGTAATTTCTGAAAGCGGGTTTGTCTGGTCAAGGAACTGCGATAACTGAGATGTACCAAAGAAAGAGTTGATAACAGAAGAAAGGGTTCTTGCATTGATCAAATCAACCGGGGTGAACACTTCATTATCCCGCACATTCATTCTTTCGCGAATGGTACGGGCCATACGCGCCAAACCCACGCCAAACTGGGCATACAACTGCTCGCCCACAGTGCGCACACGGCGGTTGCTCAGGTGGTCAATATCATCAATTTCCGCTTTCGCATTGGTAAGGCGAACGAGATATTTAATAATCTCAATAATATCTTCGCGGGTTAACACCTTTGTTTCCAGTTTGGTGGTTACTTCCAGCTTGCGGTTGATCTTGTAACGGCCAACTTCACCCAGGTCATAACGCTTATCGCTGAAGAACAGCTTATCAATAATGCCACGCGCGGTTTCATTATCCGGCGCATCGGCGCCACGCAACTGGCGGTAAATATGCTGAACGGCTTCCAGCTCACTGTTGGAAGTATCTTTATTTAATGTATTATAAATGATGGCATAATCGCCGCCCACATCTTCTTTCTGAATGAAAATGCTCTTAACATCCAATTCAGCGATCATTTCAATGGCATCTTCATCCAGAACGGTATCGCGTTCCATCACGATCTCATTGCGCTCGATAGAAACCACCTCGCCGGTATCTTCGTCCACAAAATCTTCCACCCAGGTCCTCAATACACGGGCAGCCAGTTTTTTGCCCACATAATCCTGCAAAGTTTTCCTGTCGGCCTTTACTTCATCGGCCATTCCGAAGAGCTCAAGAATGTCTTTATCTGTCTCATAACCGATAGAACGCAATAAAGTTGTTACCGGGAATTTTTTCTTACGGTCAATGTAAGCATACATTACATTATTAATGTCTGTTGCAAACTCCATCCAGGCGCCTTTGAACGGGATTACCCTGGCAGAATAGATTTTTGTACCGTTGGGGTGAATTGACTGGCCGAAAAATACACCGGGAGAACGATGCAGTTGGGAAACCACCACACGCTCAGCGCCATTAATAACGAAGGTGCCGCGGGGTGTCATATAAGGAATGTTACCAAGGAATACATCCTGAACGATGGTCTGGAAGTCAACGTGCTCTTCGTCGTTACAGCTTAAACGCAGCTTTGCTTTAAGCGGAACGGCATAAGTTAAACCGCGTTCCATACATTCCTCTATGGTGTAGCGGGGCGGATCAATGAAGTAATCTAAAAACTCCAGCACGAAGATGTTGCGGGTATCGGTAATAGGAAAGTTTTCCTTGAACACTTTAAACAAGCCTTCATTGTTACGTTTGTCAGGCGTAGTTTCCAATTGGAAAAAATCCTGGAATGACTCTAATTGAATATCCAATAAATCGGGAGACTCAGCCAGGTTTTTTGTTTTACCAAAGCTGACCCTGTTTTGCAATTTAGTTGATGACATATCTTAATTGATAGTTTTTCCGGAAAATTAAAATGGGACAGAACTTACGGGTTCTCAAGGCATTATAAAGCAACCAATTAATAAATTTCACCGATGCTTTAAGCCAACTGCCCAAATAAAGGAGGGCAAAGGTAAGTATATTACTGAAAATGAAAGTAATTTTTTAGAGGTGGCAGGAACCCGCGAAGTTAAAAAAATTATAATAAAAAGAATGTAATATAAGAAAACCTTAATGCGGTAAAAAACAGAGGCTGGAAGCATACGCCCTGCAGTCATTGCAGGTGCTTTTTCTACAGCCCGTTTCCTGCGCCTGCAATGTTATACGCTTAGCCAACCACGAAATCCTCTTGCGGCGTAATAAGATTCTGCACCATTGTGGTACACAAATACACGGCCGAAACGACAATCGCCAAAAATGGCATCGCCAGATTCCCTTATATCATCTGGTGTTTTAATCCAGCTGGATGTTTTTGTATCGAGTTTTTCAAGTTGTTGCAACTGACGGTATTCCTCTTCCCCCAATAGCTCAATACCCATTTCGGCAGCCATACCCACTGCACTGTTTTTTGGCGTATGTTCTTTTCTTGATTCCAACGCTTCATGATCGTAGCAAACGCTTCTGCGGCCGTTGGGGATTTTTTCTGCAGAACAATCGCAGGGCAAACGCATCTAAATTAGGTGGAAATAATTCCCAAATGTGGATAAGAATGCGGGTTTAAAGAGATTGGCCAGAAGTTATCTACGTTTGTCTTTTGTTAAGTATAAAGCAGGAAAATGCATTC
>NZ_JASGEX010000102.1:0-27140 GCF_047606085.1 Parafilimonas sp. | reverse complement strand
TCAATCTGCTGAAGAATAATGCCAGCAAAAAAACAAGCATTAAAAAGAAAAGGCTGCTATCTGCCCTCAATGATGACTTTCTTGCTAAAACTGTCTTTAAAGAAAATTTTTAGATGCGTTTGCCCTGCTGTTCACCGGCAAACAAATTGCACTGAATTTGCTGTAACATATTATAACATTCGTTTTATTAAAGCCTGATTGTTTAAATTGTGTTACCCATAAGTTTAAAAACTAAAATCATCCTTATGCAAAAGCAATTATTATTTTTTGTTTTGATGATATGCTTCGCCTCAGCCAACGCACAAAAAAATACATCAGCCTGCTGCCCGCCGGCCAGTGCAACTACACAATTTGCCTTACTTGCAAATGATAAAAATTTTGTAATGCAGCACGATGCCCCATTACCCTTTCATTATAAAAGCGCTAATGGAACTGACATAACCTTTAAAGCAGCCGATGGCACCGATGCCCATGGCTGGATGGTAAAAGCCTCTAAACCCACCAGCTATTACCTTTTTGTTTTCCAGGAATGGTGGGGCCTGAATGATTACATAAAACAGGAAACTGAAAAATTAGCCAATGAACTTGGCATTAATGCAATTGCAATTGATCTGTACGATAAACAAATTGCCACCACGCCGGATGAAGCCCGCAAACTGGTGCAGGCTGTAAAAGCAGAACGCGCCGTAAATATTATAAAAGGCGCTTACAATTATGCCGGCGCAGATGCAAAAGTTTTTACTATAGGCTGGTGTTTTGGCGGCGGCTGGAGCCTGCAGGCAGCGTTGCTTGGCGGCAGCAGTGTTGAAGGTTGCATTATGTATTATGGAATGCCCGAAAAAGATGTAAATGAGTTAAAAAAACTGCATGGTGACGTAATTGGTTTTTTTGCCAAAAAGGATGGCGGCATTACGCCGGCGATTGTTGAAGCATTTAAAACAAACATGAAAGCTGCAGGTAAAAATCTCACAGCCTACGAATACGATGCCGTACATGCATTTGCCAACCCAAGCAACCCTGATTATAACAAAGAAGCCACCGCAGATGCACACGCAAAAACCATAGCGTTTATTAAAGCCAGAATAAAATAAAGCCTGCCGGGGTATTAAAACAAATTGCCGCCGGGCAATGCCAGCTGGCGCTTATATAACTGGATGGTATTTTCAAAACCAAAATAAATAGCGTCGCAGATAAGCGCATGGCCAATGCTTACTTCGTCTATCCATGAAATGTTACGGATAAGATAATTCAGGTTTTTAAGATCAAGATCATGCCCTGCATTTAAACCGAGGTTCATTTCACGCGCTGCCACTGCTGCTGCCAGATAAGGCGCAATAGCTTCTTCTTTATTTGTTTCATAATTATGTGCGTAAGCTTCCGTGTATAGCTCTACACGGTCGGTACCGGTTTCTGCAGCCGCTTCGATCATTTCAATTTTAGGATCAACAAAAACAGAAGTGCGTATGCGTGCTTTTTTAAATACGGCAATTATATCTTTCAGGTATTGCTGGTGTTTTATTGTATCCCACCCATGATTGCTGGTAACCTGCGATAAGGCATCGGGTACCAGCGTAACCTGCGTAGGCTTTGTTTGCAAAACCAGTTCCACAAATTTTTCTTCCTGCGGGTTGCCTTCAATATTAAACTCTGTCGTAATGATCTTTTTTATCTTGCACACATCATCATAACGAATGTGCCTTTCGTCGGGCCGGGGATGAACGGTGATGCCATCTGCACCAAACTTTTGGGCATGAATTGCGGCCTGAACAACATCGGGATTATTGCCGCCGCGGCTATTGCGCAATGTGGCAATTTTATTGATGTTCACGCTTAATTTAGTCATGGTTTCATTCATTTAAATTAACAGATAAGGTAATGGTTAAGATGGGACTGCTAAGTAACGATGGCATAGTTTATTCTTATATTGGATATGATTTTTTAAATTCTTTTTAACGATAAATGAAGCAACCCGTGCGATGATAAAAATTTACGTACCGATTAACTGAGCCTTGGAAAAAGGCGCCCGCGGATTTTTTTAGCTATCCCAACTGTTTTTGCAGGCAATTAAAAAATAAAATAAGTTTGTTAAAGCAAAACACCGTAAACGGTTTGCCAGTATTTAATCCGTAGCTAAACTGTGAACTTATGCAATTCCAAAATTTAAAAAATTTCAGGCTTCCTGATGGCTTCAGGGGAAAACCGGCCTGGTATGTACAAACCTGGTGGCTTGTGCAAATGCTGTTCTTCAAAACCTCTCCTCAATGTATGTATGGCTGGCGGCGGTTTTTATTGCGGCGCTTTGGCGCTAAAATTGGCAAAAAAGTAATGATCAGGCCCACTGCGCATATTCAGTTTCCCTGGAAACTGCAGGTGGGCGATTATAGCTGGATAGGCGATGAGGTTGTATTGTATAACCTGGGCGAAATAAGCATTGGCAGCCATGCTGTAGTTTCGCAACGGTCTTACCTGTGCACCGGCGGCCACCGGCATAATAAAACTGAGTTTTCTATATATGCAGAACCGATTGCTATTCATGACCAATGCTGGCTGGCTGCTGATGTATTTGTTGGCCCGGGTGTGCACATCGGGGCAGGTACAGTGATTGGTTCAAGGTCTTCTGTATTTAAATCATTGCCTGCTGCCAAAATATGTTTTGGCACGCCGGCAGTGGTTGTAAAAGACCGGGTAAGCCTGCAGGACGAATTAAAAATTACATTCCATCAGCTTCCGGCGCTCCGATCAATAATATTACAGGTTGGTTATAACCAGGCATTTTGACGTTTTTATTGGCGAATCATTGTACGCCGGCATTATATTCCCAACACCTCTTTCAATTTAGTATAACCGGACTTGCTTACCGGTATTTTAGCGCCGGTGGAAAGCAGCAAAAGATGGCTGTCTTTTTCATAAGCATCTATCCTCGTTATGAGCTGCGTGTTCACAATGTAGGAACGGTGCACCCGCACAAACTGGAACAATTGCAGTGATTCTTCAAAATAACCCATTGTTTTCTTTTTAAGGAAAATGCCTTCGCCGGTAAAGATCTTTACATAATCATCGGCGGCTTCAAGGTATTGTATTTGCAAAACCGGTATTATTTTAATCTTGCTGCCGTCTTTTACCACCACCCTGTTCTGCTGTATGGGCGACTGGCCCGCCGATTCCAGCACCGCCTCTGTTTTTGGGGGGGCAACAGGCTTTTGCTGCTGCAAATATTTCTGGATGGCTTTATCAAAGCGTTCTCTGCTGAAAGGTTTTAATAAATAATCAACCGCATTGCTTTCAAAAGCCTTGATGGCGTATTCATCAAAAGCCGTTGTAAATATTACGGCCGGCGGTTCTTCTATCAGTTCCAGCATTTCAAATCCCGTTATCTTGGGCATTTGTATATCGAGAAAAATCAGGTCGGGCGCATACTGGTTAATGGCCTTTAACCCTTCAAAACCATCATTGCATTCCGCCACAATGTTAATGGATGGATAAGCCTGCAAATATTCTCTTACAATGCTCCTTGCCAGCGGTTCGTCATCAATAAGAATTACGTTCATACTGCTTGAGGTATAAGAATAGTGGTTATGAAATAATTATCTTCTTTTTCTGTGGTTAACAGGTCCTGCCTGGCAAACAGCAGGAACAACCTGCGCTTTATAGAAGCCAGGCCGAACCCGGTACCTTTTAACGGTTGTGCCGTTTCGGGGTCAAAAGGGTTTTTTACCGATACAATTAAATGATTCTCTTTTTTGGCTGCATATACTTTTATCGTTACCTCGCCTGTTGTATCGTACAGGCCAAACTTAATGGCATTTTCCACCACGGGCTGCAGCAGCAGTGAGGGAAGCTTTAAATCAAGGGCCGCTTCTTCACAAACTATATTTGTTTGCAGCCGGTGTCCAAACCGAACCTTTTCAATTTCGAGGTAGAGCTCAAGGTATTGCATTTCTTCTTTCAGCGTGTTCCATTGTTTTTCATCTTTTCTTAAAGTGCCGCGCAAAAATTCGCTCAGTTGGTTTATCATGTGCCTTGCTTTTTCCGGCTGTATTGCCGTTAAAGCGCTGATGGAATTTAAGCTGTTGAATAAAAAATGCGGCTGCAACTGCTGCCTCAGCTTATATAATTCTGCCTCTTTTGCCAGTTGCTCTGCCTCCGCCCTGCGTGCATTCATTTCTTTTTGCTCCTCCTGGTTATACCATAGTAAACTTATCATGGCAATACAACTTACCAGTAAAAAACCTACGCCAAACCTGATGCCTGCCGCATGCTGCGTTAATTGTATATAATGAGCATCATCTCCCAGGAAAAGATTGAACAGGAATTTTGAAAGCAGCGAGCTCATGCCGCTTACACAAATGCCTATAAAAAGTATATACCAGTATTTTTCACGCTGCGGCAGGTAGTAACGCATGTTATTTACTATGAGAAACGAAATGCCGCCCA
The DNA here is from genome assembly GCF_047606085.1 of Parafilimonas sp. Taxonomy (GTDB): domain Bacteria; phylum Bacteroidota; class Bacteroidia; order Chitinophagales; family Chitinophagaceae; genus Parafilimonas. Next base: position 22,706 of record NZ_JASGEX010000102.1, on the reverse strand, counting down.
GCAACCCCGACGTTATAAGCGTGTCGCTCAATATTTCATGCGCAGTGAATGAAAGCTCCGAAAGCACATAAGCATGCACAGCGCTTACAATGAGCCACCAGCTTACGTTGAGGAACAGCAATCCCCTGTTTGATGTGCCTGTTATCAAAACGTGCTAATTTAACTGCATGCTCGTATGCAAAAAGTTTTCCTGGAGATGTGAAGCCCGCATTAATGTGAGCTTGGTATATATTTCACCATTTTCTTCTTCTGAAATACGCGAATAAATTTCAACGCCATCGTTCAGGCTGTTCAGCTCATGCACTTCGCTTACATCTATAAACCGCCAGTGCACCGGCTTATCGGCAGCGTTTAGAAAATTATCCTGCTCCCTGTGCCCGAATAACCTTGCTTTTTGAAATGCATGCAATTCATCATCGGCGCTTATTAAACGTAACTGTTCGTCAAACTGCGGTGTGTGCGCGCCATCTCCGCATAATATTCTGTAAACCAGTTTAGCGAGATACCACTTCATAGAATTATTGTATTTGGTTAGATTATAGAATAAACTTGTATAATTATGCTGCGGCCCGGGGCTTTTAAGCTTTGCCTGTAAGCTTATGACACCGGTAACTATGTAAAAGGTTGCTGCCTGTATTAATAATTTCTTATTTCAATGCCGCCGAATACGCAGGCGCCTTTCAGGATGATTGTTTTATTGGCATCAGGCGATGAGATGCTTGCCTGCCGTTTATCTTCCACGCCTCCAAACACAGCCGTCATCCGGTTTTTCACATTCCAATGACCGGGCAGGATGAGCTTGGCCCCGCCGAACACGGCATTAATTTCCAGTTCTACTGTTTGCTTTATATCGGCCTGAACGAGGTTAATCTCAGCGCCGCCCATAAAGGCATTTACCTCGCCGCCTTTAAAATTTTTGGAAAGAATAAGTTTATTAACGCTTCCGAATACCGCATTTATTTCCACAAATTCAGCATCTGCCGCATCTTTTTCATTAATATTTACAGGTTCTGCTTCTGCTGCGCCAAATGCTGCAGGTTCCGCTTTTATATCTGTTGCACCAAACGCTGAATGCCTTCTGTTCCATTTTTCTTCAAATCTTTCCCATTTCCTGTAATATCTTTTATGATGCGAATGCGGTTTTATTATAAACACGATGCCAATTAATATAAATATACCGGGCCACAGAAACTTATCTATATGCATATTGGGAATAATCTCATTCACTAAAAACGCACCACCCACAATCATCATTACACAGCCCCCGGCATTTCTAAATCTGCTCTTAAAGCTGATAAGCAGGCCTATAGCTATCAGCAGCAGGGGCCAGTCAAACACCCAGCCGGGTATATCGGCGCCTGCCTGCCTTGCCAGCAATAAACCGCCTATCGTAAGCAACAATACGCCCGCCCATATACGGCCGCCGCTATTATCATGCATCTGCCTTCTCCATTCTTCCCTCTGCCTTCTTCTTTCTTCGCTGTCCATTTGATTGTTTTAATTTGTGATACAAAAATATTATAGGTTTTGTTTGGTATAAAGCCGCTTTAGGTTTGCCTGCCGATATTGTAGGTAAAGTACTGAAACCGGTAGGTGAACAAATATTACAACAGCCGTTTTATTAAGCATTGGTGCTTCAATAATTTTTTAAGGATGGTGTAAAGTTGTTTATAATTCCTGAAACAAATCATTTTGCTGTAAACTTATCTTTGGCGCATGTCTGCCGAAAAAATTATTGCCGACTGGAAACAACAGAAGTTCAAACCGGTTTACTGGCTTGAAGGGGAGGAGCCTTTTTTTATTGATGAAGTGGTTGATTATGCAGAGCATAAAATTTTAAGCGAAAGCGAAGCTTCGTTTAACCTTACGGTTTTTTATGGTAAGGATGCAGACTGGGCAAGCGTAGTAAATGCCTGCATGGGCTACCCGATGTTTGGTGAAAGAAAAGTGGTGCTGCTGAAAGAAGGGCAGCAAATGAAAGACATTGAGAAACTGGAAAACTATATATCCAAACCGCTGGCTTCAACGGTTTTTGTAGTGAGCTATAAAGATAAAAAATTAGACGCCCGCACGAAGTTTTCCAAAGCGGTTAAGCAACACGGAGAATTGTTTTCTACCAAAAAAATTTATGAGAACCAGTTGCCCGAATGGACGCAGCAGGTAGCGGCAGGCCTTGGCCTGTCCATCAATAACAATGCACTGCTGTTATTGGTTGACCATATTGGAAACGATCTCAGCCGCATGAAGAATGAGCTTGAAAAGATTTCCATCAACCTTAATGAAAGAAAAACCATTACAGAAGATGATATTGAAAAATTCGTAGGCGTAAGCAAGGAGTTTAATGTGTTTGAACTGCAGGATGCCATCAGCCAGAAAAACCTGCCTAAAGCTATCCGCATTATTCAGTATTTCCAGTCTAATCCAAAGGCAGCACCGCTGCAGTTGGTGTTGCCTACTTTGTATAATTACTTCAGTAAAATATACATGGCCGCCGCCATGAACGACCCTTCCGAAAATGCATTGAAGCCTCTGTTTTATAATAACCCTTTTGCTGCCAGGCAGGCTGTAACGGCTGTAAGGAATTATGGGTTTTCGGGCGCAGAAAAAATTATTTTATTGCTGCATGAATATAACCTGAAAGGCATTGGCATCAACAGCGCTATATCAGGTAGCGCAGCCGATGCAGAATTTTTGAAAGAGCTTGCTGTAAAGATTATTATGGCGGCTTAAGTAATTGGAGTGTTTGTCCGCCTTTTTAGCAATAAGATAATACCAGGTTGCTATATAAACTTATATTAATTATCTGACGGGGGAACAACAACAGGAAACCTCAATTTATCAGAAGAAGCTTTTCTCATTATGTATATATGTTTGCCTTCTTCAAAATTTTTAATTACCGCAACAGAAACCTGCAGAATATCGGCAATTTGTTTCAGTAAAGAATCCTCAATTATTTCCTGTTGCTCTAATAAAAGTATTTCATTTACAGTCCAGCCAATACCAAGTTCGTAAGCAAGTTGTGCCTGCTGCATGCCTTGCATTTCCCTGAACCGCTTTACGTTTTTTCCCTGGTGAATTATTTTTTTCATGCACTATACCAAATTTAATATGCTGCAGGAGTATCATGTAAAATTATATTTATAAATATAAAAGAACAAAAAAGGTTTTATTGATACTTTTACTACGCCCTGTGCTATACAGTCGCTCTGAAATGGCGCCTTAGAGATGTTTTTCCGCAATATTCAGCTACAATTTCCCGGCTTTCGGGCCGCCAAAACACCGCATTATTTCAACGTAAACTTTATATAATTATCCGGGTAATTCAGCTTTGAGGTTTCATCATAGCTTCCGGCTTTTACATGAATGAAATTTACCTGTTCCTGCCTGTAATCGTATAAAATGGTATTGGTTATTTCAAGTGTGTTTAAAGACGATATATTATCGCATTCAAGATAACTCCATATACTGCCTTCTTCACTTTCAAAACCATCAAACTTTACATTCAGCGCCTTGCCATCTGCTTTGATAATAAGATGTTTGCTGATGTATTGCTGAATCAGTTTTTCCGAATGGGCTTTTTCATTTTTATTTAAAAGATCAACTTTGCCTGTATAGGTCTGGCGGATTGTTTTTTCAAAGTCGTCTGTAAAAATGCGCACGCTTATTTCGAGTGTATGATTGGCTTTGTCATGCTCAATCTCCGTCATGGATATATAAAAGGGGTGCATGAGTGAAAGCATTGCCGTAAAAAACAGTTGTGTTATTATTGCGCTCATTTTATTTGCAAAGCCGTAAAACTCTGCATTAATCAGATACAACAAATACGCATGCATAATTTTGGTTTATATTTTACAACAGGCCTTGCGCATATTTTAACCTGGAAGGCGCTTGACCATATCCTGTTTGTAACGGCGCTTTGCCTGCGTTACCAGTTTAAAGACTATAAAAAAATATTCCTTCTTGTAACGGCATTTACCATCGGCCATTGCACTACGCTTATATTAAGCGCCTTCAATGTCGTCGGCGTAAAAAGCAGCATCACCGAATTTTTTATTGCGCTTACCATACTGCTTACAGCCATAAGCAATGTTTTTGTGAAAGATGTGCCGCGGCAGCAGAAAATATCCTTCATCTATATCATGGCGCTCTTGTTTGGCATGGTGCATGGCCTGGGCTTTGCTTACGGCTTAAAAAGCATGCTTGGTAAAAATGAAAACATATTTGTGCCGTTACTTGCTTTTAACTGCGGTATAGAAGCCGCTCAAATATTAGTGGCGTTGGCTGTGCTTCTTGTTTCCTATATATTTGTAACCATACTAAGGGTACCGTTCCGTTACTGGCTGCTTTTCATCAGTGGGATTATATTCGGTCTTTCCCTGCAAATGGCGGTTGAAAGAAATCCTTTCGGGGAAAAGAATAGTGGTGAAGTAACCTGGGTCAGGCGCATAAAGCGTCAGACCGGTAACACGTTTCTTAAATTATTTGAATCAATATAAAATATACATCAGCATAATGAAGCATCTCTTACTTTGTTTATGTACGATGGCAACTACCGCCGCCATCGCCCAGTCACAGTTTTACAATAACCCGCAAAGCAATCATGGCAACCGCTTTGAAGACCTTGGCTTTTTATTGCCTACGCCCAATGAATACAGAACGGCCAGCGGCGCGCCCGGCCCAAAATACTGGCAGCAGAAAGCCGATTATGATATTGATGTTACCCTCGATGAGCAAAACAATTATATAAGAGGAAAAGAAACGGTTACTTATTTTAACCAGTCGCCCGATAAGCTGGATTACATCTGGCTGCAGCTCGATGAAAACATCCACAATCCGCAAAGCGATAACAACAAAGACAATACCGGCAAGATGGGTGACCGTGTAAGCAATTCGCAGTTATCAGGCTTTGAGCCCGGCAAAAAAATGGAAGGCTATGGTGTAAACCTCGCAACAGTTACCGATGCTTCCGGTAAAGCGCTTTCTTATACCGTGGTACAAACCATGATGCGCATTAACCTGCCGGCGCCTTTGGCGCCGGGCCAGCAGTTTGTTTTTAAAATTGACTGGAGTTATAAGATCAATAACAAGGCGGAGATAGGCGGCCGCGGCGGTTATGAAAACTTCCCGGAAGACGGCAATAATTTATATTCCATAACCCAATGGTATCCCCGCATGGCTGTATATAGCGATTTTAAGGGCTGGGAGCATAGCCAGTTTACCGGCGGCGCCGAATTTGCCCTAACCTTTGGCGATTTTAAAGTGAAGATCACTACGCCGGCAGACCATATTGTGGCAGCCACCGGCGAATGCACCAATCTTAAACAAATGATCTCAGCCGCCCAGTATAACCGCTGGATGCAGGCGCATTCCGCTTCGCAGCCGGTGGAAATTGTTACGCTGGATGAAGCAAAAAATGCAGAGCAATCCAAAAGCCCGGCCACCAAAACCTGGGTGTTTGAGGCAAAGAATGTGCGGGATTTTGCATTTAATTCATCCCGCAAGTTTATATGGGATGCCATGCAGATTGACATCAACGGTAAAAAAATTATAGCGCAGAGCTATTATCCCAAAGAAGCATACGCCCTTTGGAGCAGGTATTCCACCAAAGTGGTAGCGCATACTTTAAAAACATACAGCAAGCATACCATTCCCTATCCTTACCCGCAGGCCTCTTCTGTGGAAGCGGCAAACGGCATGGAATATCCCATGCTGGCTATGAACAACGGCCGCACGGCAAAAGACGGCACGTACAGCGAAGCCACAAAATATGGCATGATAGGCGTAACCATCCATGAAGTAGGCCATAACTTTTTCCCGATGATCGTAAACAGCGACGAGCGCCAGTACTGGTGGATGGATGAAGGCCTGAATACGTTTTGCCAGTTCTTAACCGAGCAGGAGTTTGATAACAACTATCCTTCCACGCGCGGGCCGGCGCATTTAATTACAGGTTACATGCGCCTGCCCAAAGACCAGCTTGAGCCCATTATGACAAAAGGCGATGCGGTGGCAAGCGTAGGCAGCAATGCCTATGCAAAAGCATCAACCGGTTTGAACATTCTGCGGGAAACCATTATGGGCCGCGACCTGTTTGATTTTGCCTTTAAGGAATATGCAGAAAGATGGGCCTTCAGGCATCCAACGCCGGCAGACCTGTTCAGAACACTGCGCGATGCGAGCGGCGTTGACATTGACTGGTTCATCCGCGGCTGGTTTTTCGGAACAGACCCGGTTGATATTTCTTTAGACAGCGTGAAATGGTTTAAGCTGGCTGATAATAATACAATGACATTTCAGCCACAAACTTTCAGAACGATAGGGCAGGACAGGAACAAAGAAGACCGGAACATAAAATTTGCCACAGACGCCGATACGGCTTTGCGTGATTTTTATTACTACAACCGTGGCGCCGATGCCATGTTGCGTGCCGGTGAACAGGCTGCAAAAGATACGGCCTTTCTCGACAAGGAAAATGTTGATGCCTGGCGGGATAAAAATTTTTATGAGCTTAGCTTCAGCAACCTGGGCGGTTTGGTTATGCCGGTAATAATTGAATGGACGTATAAGGATGGCACCAAAGAAGTGCAGCGTGTGCCTGTAACAGTTTGGCGTAAAAATGAAAAGCAATTCAGTAAAGTGTTTATTAAAGATAAGGAAGTTGCCGCCATCCGTTTAGACCCTTACCGCGAAACGGCCGATATAAATGAGGAAAACCAGATCTGGCCGCAAATGCCGATGCCTTCCAAATTCCAGTTGTTTAAAATGCAGGGCGGCTTTGGCGGCCCGAGAGGCCAGAGCGCCGGCAGCAATGCCATGCAGAAAGCGGGGGCGAAATCTTAACGTGAATCGTCAATCGTGAATGTGTGTGATTGTTTGAAGTAGGTTTATTAATTCAACATTGCAATTAAAAAATTTACTAAAGCCCCGGCTTTATCATTCATCATATTTGGGTGTCTGAAGAAAATGCTGCTTTTAAATTTTTCACGTTTCACGTTTGACGATTCACATTTATAATTCACGATTCACGCTATTTTTGCCCCTTATGCGCATTGCAGTAATTGAACATGCACAAGGCGGCGATTACACAGAATATCTTTTTTCTTTGCTTGAAGAAAAGGCAAACCAGCACAACTACCAGGTAAAATTCTGGAGCAATTCAGTGCCGGTGTCCCAGCAACACATCGGAGAAAATGCCGTCATTTTTATTTCACTGAACAATCATTCATCTTTTTTCTTAAACTGGCTGTACCAGGTAAAAATCCCTTCCATCGTAAAAAAGATAAAGGCAGAAGTGGTGGTTGGCCTGAATGGCATGGCATGTCCGCGTATTAAGGTTCCGCAACTGATTGCTGCCGGCCCCGGTTTTTTAAAACAGGATGTTCAGCAGCCGGACAAGCTGATGAAGTTTGCCCGGAATTATTTTGATGTTTCCCAAAAAACTGCTGCCGGTATTTTGAGTTATTCAAACACGAAAAAGCCAAACCAGCTCTTGAACATACCGGAAAAAATACAATACCTTCCCTTTACAGCGCCCACTGTTTTCAAAACATTTGAGTGGCATGAAAAGATAATGACGAAGGCGCAGTTTGCCGATAATAAAGAGTATTTTATTTCGGTGATTGAAGACGAATCGCTGAACGATTTTGTATTGCTGCTGAAAGGCTTCTCCCGTTTCAAGAAATGGCAGCAGAGTAACATGCAGCTCATCATTCTTCCAAAGTACGAAAGCTTCAGCGCTGAGGTACGCAATAAACTTTGCACCTATAAATACCGAGATGATGTGCAATTGCTGGAAAATGCGGAAGAAAAAGAAATACCGCCGTTGTTTGCATCGGCGCACAGCTTTATTCACGTGGCAGGTCATTATCCGCAATTATATATTTTATCCATAGCCATGCAGTGCAGCCTGCCGGTTATTTCATTCCAGAATGAGGATGTAAAAGAATATGGCGGCGATGGTGTTTTATTTTGCGATGAAAAAACAGATGAATCGCTTGGCAATAGTTTGATTCAATTATATAAAAATGAAAATTTGCATGCGCAGCTAAAGGAAGCTGCCGGTAAGCAGGCCTTAAGCAGGAATGAGTATGGCGATAAGCTCTGGCAATTACTTGAGGTACTGGTTAAAAAAAATTAAGGAACAATGGAACAGTCAACAATAACAATAAACGTAAAATTGGGCGAAGACAAAATTCCGCAGCAGATTGAATGGAAAGCCATAGGCACAACAGCCCAGCAGGTGCAGCAGGCCAAAGCCTTTATGCTTGCCTTTTGGGATGGCGCTGAAAAAACCGCCTTGCGCATTGACCTCTGGACAAAAGAAATGATGGTGGATGAAATGGCCGATTTTTTTTACCAAACCTTCATTACCATGGCCGAGACATATAACCGGGCAACGCACCACGATGAGCTTGCTGCAGACATGAAGGAGTTTGCCAAAACATTTTATAATAAATTCAGGGAGAAATATTTGAAATAAATAGTCCGGAGGCCGGCAAAGTCCGAAAAGTCAGTGAAAGCTTCCTGTCTTGCGGTCTTACGGACTTCCAGGCTTTTCGGACTCTTCTAAAAACAACAACTATGAATCTTGAACAACAGGTAATGGCTGAAATGAAGGACGCCATGAAAGCAAAAGAGGAAGCAGCCCTGCGGGGCCTGCGTGCCATTAAAGCCGAAATTATTAAGGCTAAAACCGAGCCCGGCGCCAATGGTGAGCTGAGTGAAGATGCAGCCTTAAAAATGCTGCAGAAAATGATGAAGCAGCGTAAAGATTCGCTGGAGATTTATCAACAGCAAAACCGGGAAGACCTGGCTAAAAAAGAGCAGGAAGAAATTGCTGTAATTGAAAAATTTATGCCTGCTCAAATGAGCGAAGCTGAACTGAAAGCAGCGTTGAAGAAAATAATTGAACAGGTGGGCGCTTCGTCTCCGGCCGATATGGGCAAAGTAATGGGCGTTGCCACCAAACAGCTTGCCGGCCAGGCCGATGGCAAAGCCATTTCCGCTGCGGTGAAAGAATTGCTATCCAATAAATAAATGCAGGATGCGTTATATAACAAGCTTGCCTCACTGCAAATGATGATCTTTTAAAAAGCATCCGCCGGAGGGGATGGGGAGGCCTTGTATGATAATAGACATTCTCTTTTTTATACTCCTTGTGCTTGCCGTTATTAAAGGCATAAGCCGCGGCTTTGTGGTAGCCGTGTTCTCATTTTTTGCTATCATTATAGGCGTTGCTGCGGCTATGAAATTGTCTTATTTAACAGCAAGCTGGCTGCAGCAATCGTTCCATACAAGTGGTGAATGGTTGCCCATTCTTTCCTTTTTACTGGTATTTTCAGGCGTAGTTATCCTGGTGCGCTTAGTGGCTAATTTTATACAGGCGGCTGTAAAGATGGCCATGCTGGGCTGGCTGAATAAACTGGGGGGAATTGTTTTATATCTTTTCATCTATCTCTTTGTGTATAGTATCCTGCTTTTTTATCTCACCAAAATGAATTTTATTAAAGAAGAAACCGTTGCTTCATCCCATACGTATGCGCTGATAGAGCCCTTTGGCCCGGTGGCAATAGATGTGCTTGGCGCTATGATTCCTGTATTTAAAAATATTTTTGAACAGCTTTCCGGATTTTTTGAAAGAATAGGACAAACAAGCTCTGATGCTTTCTTATAATTGGGTAGCATAAATGAAAAATATTTACTTTAGCAATATTAGATAGCTTTGCAGTACCCAGAATAAAATAAAGAATGCAATACGAGATTAAAAAACTGGACAAATTTAAATACATAGAGGAAGGTGAAGGCGAGCCGTTGGTTTTACTGCACGGGTTATTTGGCGCTTTAAGTAATTATGAGCATCTTATTGCCTTTTTCAGGCGAACGCATAAGGTGATTGTGCCCATGCTGCCTATGTTTGAACTTGACCTGCTGCATACTTCTGTAGGTGGTTTTGCAAAGTATATCAATAAGTTTATTGAAAAGATGGGGTATAAAAATTATCATTTGCTTGGTAATTCCCTGGGCGGCCATATTGCGCTGGTGCATATTCTTAAGCATCCTGAAAATGTGCAATCGCTCATATTAACCGGAAGCTCAGGGTTGTATGAAAGCGGCATGGGTGATTCTTATCCGCGCCGCGGTGATTATGATTATATTAAAAAGAAAACGGAGCTTACTTTTTACGATCCTGCAACGGCAACACCCGACCTGATTGACGAAGTGTATAAAATTTGCAATAACCGTTTACAGCTTATACGCATACTGGCGCTGGCAAAAAGCGCCATCCGCAATAACCTGGGCGAAGAGCTTGGGCAAATAAAACAGCCTACCCTGCTGGTGTGGGGCAACCAGGATACGGTAACGCCGCCTTTTGTGGCGCATGAATTCAATAAGCTTATACCCAACAGTGAATTAAAGTTTATAGACAAATGCGGCCATGCGCCTATGATGGAGCAACCGGCTGAATTCAATGCAATACTGGAAGAGTTTCTTGCAAAAATTCAGAAGTCGGCTGCAACTTTAGCCTGATATTTTTTGTCTTAATCCAAATAGTCGGAATAGATTAATGTTAGCATCGGAAATTATACAACCATCAATACCTGTTTTGCATTATAACGATACCATCAACGACGCGATAGACCTGTTACAGCAAAACAACATTGACCATCTTGCAGTGCTGAATAAAGATAATTGTGAAGGGCTGCTGAGCATGGATGAATTATTATCAGCCGAAGATGCAGATGTGGTGGGTGATCTCTCCGGCAAATTCCTGCATATAAGCATTCAGCACGACCAGCATTTTCTCACTGCGCTGAAGATGATTAGCGAAGCTGGTATAACAGCCTTGCCTGTGCTTTCTCAAAACAAAGAATATATTGGCGTTGTAACACATTCCACACTGGTGCAGAATCTCGGTACATTTTTAAGTACCGATGTGCCTGGCGGCCTGTTTGTGCTTGAAATGGAAAAGCATAAATTTTCCATAGGAGAGCTTTGCCGGCTGGTAGAAACGAACGATGCATTTGTAACCCAGATAAACACTTATATTGAGCACATTTCCGGCCTGCTCATCGTTACATTCAAGATCAATAAAACAGAAGTTTCCGACGTGCTGGCTACCCTGCAGCGTTTTGATTATAATGTGCGCTATTATTTTGGCGAAGAGTTGTTTGAAAACGACCTGAGGGCTAATTACGACAACCTGATGGCCTATCTGAACGTATAGCCGCCTGCTTTTTACAGCTTGTTAAATATTTTGCATCTTACATGCCGCTGGCCTGTATAGCCTATTTTTACCACCTTACCATTCCATGCCTGATTTGCACATGAAGCTGTTGCGCGTTGTTTTATTAATGACCTTTTTTTGTCTTGTATTTGCGGCTGCCGGCAGTACACAGTCAGATTCATCCCGCCATATCATGGCAGATTCTGTTGTTACAGATACCGGTGCAAAAAATAATCTGCCTGATACATTGTTTATTGCCGGCATTTCCATTTATGGCAACAAAAAAACAAAGTCGTATATAATAGAAAGAGAATTGCCTTTTAAGCAGGGCAGTTATATAACGCTTGGTGATCTTAAGAAAGGCCTTGAAACAGGAAAACAGCAATTAGTAAATACAACCTTGTTTACCGATGTGGCCGTGTATGTGGAAAACAGCTATGGCCAGTTTGTATTTATAACCGTGTTTGTAAAAGAACGCTGGTATATTTTGCCTTTGCCTTATTTTAAGTTTATTGATGCCAATTTCAATACATGGTGGGTAACTTACAACCATACATTAAAGAGAACGAACTACGGTATAAAATTTTTGCATAATAATATTTCAGGCAGAAACGATAAGCTTACCACATGGCTGATAACAGGTTATTCCAAACAGGTAGCCGTAAAATATGAACGGCCTTTTTTTGATAAGCAGCTAAAGCAAGGCTACCAGCTTTTTGCAAGCTACAGCAACCAGGGCGATATTAATTATGCCACCAATAAAAACAAACAGCAGTTTCTGCGGCCGGAAGGCTTGCCTTACATGCGCAAAACTTTAAAAATGGAAGGCGATTATATTTACAGGCCGGGTTTGCGTGTGCGGCATATTTTCAGGGCCGGGTATATGTATGAGCAAATTGCCGATACCGCCTTTGCGCTCAACCCCGGTTATTTTGGCAATGGCAATAAAAAAGCTTCGTTCCCATACATAGGCTATACTTTCTGGTACAGCAATGCAGATTATAATTTTTATCCTGTAAAAGGCCTGGTTTCTGAAACCAGTATTCTGCACAAAGGCATTACGAAAGACATGAACCTTACGCAGCTTGTTTCCATCAATTCCTATACTATTCCTCTTTTGCCAAAAACGCAGATACAGGTTAAAGAAGGCGGCATGCTAAACCTGCCGTTTAACCAGCCATTTTATAATAAAGGCATGTTTGGCTACTATGGAAATATTTCTATGCGGGGCTATGAATATTATGTTATTGACGGCGATGCAGGCATAGTGGGCAGGGCCACATTACAGCAGCAATTGGCAGGCTTTACAAAAAAGCTGGGGCTTGGAGAAAAAAAAGAGCCCTACTCATTCAGGGTTTATGGGAAATTGTTTGCTGATGCCGGCTATGTATATAACCGGCATCCCGGCAACAGTATCTTAAACAATAAAATGCTGCATAGCTGGGGCGCGGGCATTGATTTGGTGGCGCCTTACGATGTGATCTTTAAGTTTGACTATAGCTTTAACCAGTTGGGCGAAAGCGGTATTTTTATTCATTTAAATACCGACTTTTAGGCATAACTGCTGCATTTACTGTTATCTTTAGCCAGTAAAACGATATTGGTGCTTTTGCGCAGGCAAACGTTTAATACAACTTGAATGAAAGTAGCTATTTACAGCCGCGGTAACAGCCAGGATTTGAGGGAAGAACTGGAAGAACTTGTATTGCGGCTTACCAGCAATAATATTCAAGTATTGCTGCATTATGCTTTGGCTGAATTTATAAATCCCGTTGGCAATGTTCTGGTTGATTTTTTTTCCGGCCACGAAGACCTGAACAGTTCGGTTGACTTTTTAATAAGCCTTGGCGGCGATGGAACGATACTTGATGCCGTAACATTGGTACGAAATAAGAATATCCCCATACTGGGCATTAATTATGGAAGGCTTGGCTTTCTTGCAGGCATCAGCAAACATGAACTGGGCACGGCTGTAGATGCACTGGTGAACCGGACCTTTGTTATTGACAAAAGATCGCTCATGCATCTTGATGCAGACAGGCCCTTGTTTGGCGATGTGCCTTTTGCCCTGAACGAATTTTCCCTGCATAAAAGGGATATTTCGCCCATGATTAAAATTAATACCTATTTAAACGGTGAATTTTTAAATACCTATTGGTGCGACGGATTGATTGTGGCAACGCCAACCGGCTCAACCGGCTATAATATGAGTTGCAACGGCCCGATCGTTTTTCCGGAAACAGGCAGCTTTATCATTACGCCGGTGGCGCCGCATAATCTGAATATGAGGCCGATTGTAGTGCCCGATTCTTATATTATTTCTTTTGAAGTAGAGAGCCGCAGCGATGAATTTATTTGCGCCATGGATGCCCGCCGGGAAATTGTGCATAAAGATGCACAGCTTGCCGTGCGAAAAGAAAAATTTTCCATTAACCTGGTACGGCTGAATGAAAATAATTTTCTTTCAACATTGCATACCAAACTGACCTGGGGGCTTGATAAAAGAAATTAAGCCTTTATCTTGCGCCAATAACACAAGAAATAACAATGTTTTGCGTTATACAAAATAATTTACAACCAGAATGAGGCTAAATAAACTTTTACTTTTTATTGCTTTATTGTATTGCAGCATCGGTTTTGGTCAGTCGCAACTATACAACAGTTATAAAAGCGAAGGAGAGTTTGGCATTGCTGTGGGCGCCGGCCACTATTTTGGCGATCTTAATACAAGGGCTGCAATAAACCGCCCAAAGTTTTCGGGAGGCGTATATTATATTAAGCAGTTTAATAATTATATAGGATTAAAGTTGTCAGCCGATTATGCTTTTCTTGCCTACAGCGATATATACAGCAAAAATGCAACGCAGAGGGCCAGAAACCTTAGCTTTAATACAAACGTTTGGGAGGGTGCATTAAGTGGTTATTTTAATTTTTTCAGGTTCATCCCCGGCGTTTCCGGTTATAGATTCACGCCTTATCTTTCTTTAGGCATAGGCGTTTTTTCTTACGATCCGTATGCCTACCTGCAGGGCACAAAATATTTCCTGCGCCCCCTCGGCACAGAAGGCCAGAATGCAGATTCCGGCAGAAAGCAATACGGCACAATGGCATTGTGCTTTCCCCTTACCCTTGGGTTTAAATACAGCATAAATGAAAATATGAATGTGTTTGCCGAAGTGGGATACCGGTTTACCAATACAGATTACCTGGATGATGTGAGCACCACTTATGCAGGGCCCGACGCCTTTATGACAACCAATTCCGACGAAACGACCGAAGTGGATTATCCGGCTTATTATTTACAGGACCGCAGTTATGAAACCGGAACATCCATCGGCGTTAAAGGGCGGCAGCGCGGCAACAGCACTCAAAAAGATTCTTATGTGCTCTTTCATCTTGGCGTATCGTTTAATATCAGCTCGTACAAATGCCCCACGCCATCCTCTTCCAAATAAACGGCTCAGCAGATATGCCACGAAGGCGCGAAGCCTTGATTTTAAAGCTTGATTTTCTTCATGCTTTAGTGGCTGTTTGAATTTTTTCACACAGAAAGCACAGAGCTGACAGATGCGCTTTATCCTCTGTTGACTCCTTTGCTCTGTGCGAAAAATCGCCAAAACCCTGTAAAGAATTAAATTTTTAAACGCCTCAATCATCTGCCTTTTACCCTGATCCGGCACGCCGGGCTTTTGCCGGCGCTCCAAAATATTAATTAGTCTGCTTGTTCTTATTTATTAATTTTGTTCCTGAGCTATTTGTTATGTCCGATTATCTCAAAGACAAAATTGACCTGGCTAAATTGCCTAACCATATTGCCATAATTATGGATGGAAATGGCCGTTGGGCAAAAGAAAAAGGCCACGACCGTTTATATGGCCATTATCATGGTGTGGAAAGTGTGCGCAACATCCTGGAAGGCTGCGCTGAGCTGCACATACAATATCTTACCCTGTATGCCTTCAGCACCGAAAACTGGTACAGGCCCAAAGATGAAGTGGATGGTTTAATGGAATTGCTGGTTGATACCATTCGCAAAGAGGTGGCAACGCTTAACAAGAACAGTATTAAACTGCACGTAATTGGTAATATGAATACGCTGCCTCCCCATGCCAGGAAAGAACTGGGGGAAGCTTTGCGTGAAACCAGCCACAACGATAAATTCAACCTCATACTGGCGCTTAGCTATAGCAGCCGGTGGGAGCTGCTGCAGGCCGTTAAAAATATTGCTGCCGACGTGAAAGAAGGAAAACTTGCGGTGGAAACCATTGACCAGGAAACCATTCAGAAATACCTCGCTACCAGCGAATTTCCCGACCCTGACCTGCTTATACGTACCAGCGGCGAATACCGCATCAGTAATTTTTTATTATACCAGCTTGCTTATGCAGAATTGTATTTTACCAGCACCCAGTGGCCCGATTTCAGAAAAAAACACCTTTTTGAAGCCATCATTGATTTCCAGAACCGCAGAAGGCGTTTTGGCAAAACAGACGAGCAAATTTTTGTTCCCCAGCCCCAGCAACTTCAGCATTCCTGATTTTCGTATTTTGATTTAACAAACACTTTTAAATATTCCATCTAATTTGCCCGCTTTTAAAATCAATGTGGCTACGGCTGTTCACTCAAATCACTTACTAATTAATTAAATAACTAATTCCGGATGCGATATTTTTCGGCAATCGTTTTACTTAATTTGATTTGCCTTGCAGGCATGCAGGCCAATGCCCAACAGCCGGTTATACCCATGGCCCAGCCTGATACGATTCCGGGAAATATTGTTCGCACAGACACTTCGGGCTTAATGAATCCTAACCCGGGCGCTACCGACACACTGCCGGTAACCTCTCTCAATTCCGACCTGCTGAATATTTTCAACCAGCCTTATCCCAAAAAATATAAAATAGCGAACATAACCGTAACCGGTAATGAAAATAATAATTTCGATGAGAACTTATTATTGTCCATTGCAGGGTTGAACGTAGGCGATGAGGTTTCGCTGCCCGGTGGTGATAATTTTTCAAAAGCCATCACCAAACTCTGGGGCCAGAATTATTTCAGCGATGTGGCCATCTATCTTACTTCTTTAAAAGGCGATGCCATTTCGGTGGAAATACATGTTACCGAAAGGCCGCGTTTATCAAAGTACGTATTTAACGGCGTTAAAAAAGGGGAGAAGGATGATCTTACGCCTAAAACAGGCCTGGTTGTAAACAGAGTTATCACGGAAAACGTAAAGCGCACTTCGGTTGATGCCATAAAAAAGTTTTATGCTGATAAGGGCTTTCGCAATGTCAGCGTTTCGGTAGAAGAGGTAAGCGATTCTTCTGCCCCGAATGCTTCCATGCTTGTATATAACGTAGTAAGGGGCAGCAAGGTAAAAATAGCCGAAATAAATTTCCTGGATAATACGGTAAGCGCGGGAAAGCTGAAAGCCCAGATGAAGGGCACAAAAGAAAAAAGCCATTTAACCCTCTTTCCTTCAAAAGATATAACACGGTACGATGACAGCAGCACTAAGTATAATTTTCACGATTACGTGAAAGACTGGGGCTTCCTGTCGTTTTCCAAAACAAGAGAGGTGCTTGAGCCTTATATAAAAATAAAACCATTCTCTTCTGCAAAATTCGATGCCAAGAAATACGATGAAGATAAAAGCAAGGTGATCGCTTATTACAACTCCCTGGGGTATCGCGATGCAACAATTGTAAAAGATGACACCGCTAATGCAACGGATGGTTTGCACCTGTATTTGAGTGTGGATGAAGGCCACAAGTATTATTTCGGTAATGTAGGCTTCAGTAATGCCACCAAATACTCCGATTCTGTATTAATTGCCATTCTGGGAATTAAGAAAGGCGACACGTATAACCGCGAACTGCTTGAAAAAAAATTAGGTATTAATGGATCGCCGGAAGGTGGCGACATAAGCGGCCTGTACCAGGATGACGGTTACCTGTTCTTCCAGGTAAACCCGGTGGAAACGGCTGTATATAATGATACCATTGACTATGATATCAGGGTAACCGAAGGCCCGCAGGCAACATTTAAAAACATTAAAATCTCCGGAAACGACCGCACAAAAGAATATATTATACGAAGGGAACTGCGCACATTGCCGGGTGAAAAGTTCAGCCGTACAGATGTTATCCGTTCGCAGCGTGAACTTGCCAACCTGGGCTTCTTTAACCAGGAAAAAATTGTTCCTAATATTGTTCCCGACCAGGAAAACGGCACGGTTGACGTGGACTGGCAGGTGGAAGAAAAATCAGGCGATCAGCTTGAGCTGAGCGCCGGCTTTGGCGGCGGCATAGGCGTTACAGGTACGCTCGGCGTTACATTTAATAACTTCTCTATAAAGAATATCCTCCATAAATCGGCATGGGATCCCCTGCCTGTGGGCGACGGGCAAAAGCTAAGTGTGCGTGTGCAAAGCAATGGCCGCGCTTACCGCTCTTATAACGCTTCCTTTACCGAGCCCTGGCTGGGCGGCAAAAAACGCAATGCCTTTTCTGTTTCCGTATATGATACCAAGTTTGCCAATGCGTACGATGCTTCAACCGGCACTTATACAAAACAGGCGGCGGATACCTCTTTCTTCAGAACAACCGGATTCTCTGTTGGCTTAACAAAGCAGCTAAAATGGCCGGACGATTATTTCTCTGCAGGTGTGGCGCTGGAATATGCCCGTTACCAGCTTAAGAATTACTATATAGACGCCACCAATCTGCCAAACTTTAATAATGGTTTTTCAAACAATGTGAGCCTTAAATTCACCCTGCAGCGCTATTCGGAAGACCAGCAGATATTCCCGAGAACAGGTTCTAATTTCCAGGTATCGCTCCAGGTAACGCCGCCTTACTCCCTTATTGATAAGAGCATAGAAAATTCTTCCAATCCATATAAATTAATAGAATACTACAAATGGCGTTTTTCCGGTGAATGGTATGTGCCCATAGGAAGGCCCACAGGCCCGGATAACAATAAGCAGTTTGTATTAAAGCTGGCTGCCAAATATGGTTACATTGGCCGGTATAACCCTGAGATGTCGGTTTCGCCGTTTGAGCGCTTCCAGGTGGGCGATGCCGGGTTAAGCAACAGCTATGCATTATTGGGTTACGACATTATTTCCCAGCGCGGCTATCCTGTGTATGAAACTTCAGATCCGCGGGTTAACCCCGATCAGCAGGGGGCTTCGCAATACTTCACCATGTTTAATAAATATACGCTGGAGCTTCGCTATCCTTTTGCCCTTAACCCCAGCAGCACCATTTTTGCCCTGGGCTTTTTTGAGGCGGCCAATGGCTGGTACAGCTTCAAGGATTATAACCCGTTCAGGCTGCGCCGTTCCACCGGCTTGGGCGTAAGGTTCTTCCTGCCCATGTTTGGTTTGCTTGGGTTTGATTATGGCGTAGGCTTAGACAGGCTTAGCAGCGGCACCAAGCTTAAAGATGCTTCCAGGTTTACATTTATGTTGGGTTATGAACCGGATTAATTTACATTTAACTTCTTAAAAACGAAAAATCACCAAATTTTTTTGTCATGAAGAAGATATTCGTTGCCATACTGTTTGCAGCAGGTTTTGCAGGCAGCGCTCATGCCCAGCGATATGCCATTATAGATACAAAATATATTCTTGGCAAAATGCCTGAATATGTGGATGCTGATAAAAAGTTGCAGGACATAAGCAACCAGTGGCAAAAGGAAATTGATAACCTGCAGGCAGAGCTGAATACCATGTATAAAAATTATGATGCAGAGCAATATATGCTGAGCGATGATCTGAAAAAAAAGCGGGAAGATGAATTATATAATAAAGAAAAGCAATTGAGGGACCTGCAGAAGAAACGCTTTGGTTACGAAGGCGATTTATTTAAAGAAAGAGAAAGGATTGTTAAACCCATACAGGATAAGGTATATAACGCTGTGCAAAAAATGGCAGTGGCCCGCGGGTATGATTTTGTGCTCGATAAAAGTGAAGGAATTACTGTTATATTTGCCGACCCAAAATTAGACCGCAGCAATGATATACTGCAGCAACTGGGGATTAAGGATTAAAATAGTCAACTAAAAAACAAACAAAAAAATGAAGAAAGTTCTGATGGCAGCAGCTTTATTTACTGCCTTATGTTTTGGTTTCAATAAATTAAATGCCCAAACTCCCGCAGGTTCAAAAGTAGGTTGGTTTGATATAGAAATTATGTTGCAGGTAATGCCCGAATACCGTGTGGCAGACAGCCTTACGCAAATTTATCAAAGGGACACGCTGGGTGCGGAATACCAGGTTTATATGAGTGAATATCAAAGGTTGGACAGCACACTTAAGGCTGATTCTGCCAAGGGCAGTGTGTCTAAAACCGTAATGGATTATAACAACCAGCAAAAACAGCAAATTTATATGCAGTTGATATATTGGCAGCAAATTTCTCAGCAAAAAGCTCAGGCTTACCAGCAACAATTATTAGCACCAACGTACAGAAAAATACTGGCTGCTTATAAGAGGGTACTGGCTGTGAAGAAGTATGATTTAATTTTAAAACCCGATGCTGTCGAAGTTGGAAGCAAGGTTGAGAATGTGTTCCCGTTTGTAGCAAAGGAGTTGGGTGTAACATTACCACCTGGTCTAACAGGAGACCCTAACCAGGCATTGAATGATGCAAGCCCTGGCAGCGCAGCCGGTGCAGCGAAGCCATAAGCGATAAAAGCAAATAATTACTATTAAAAAAGGTTGCCATTTAAGCAACCTTTTTTAGTTCTGTAGAAATTGAGGTTAATGGCTTTTATCTATCGCATCATTTCAATAAACTCATCAAACAAATAACGGCTGTCATGCGGGCCGGGCGTGCTTTCCGGGTGATATTGCACGCTGAATGCAGGCTTATTCTTCATGCGTATGCCTTCAATGCTGTCATCATTCAGGTTCACATGCGTTATTTCAATATTGCTGTTGTTTTTTACCGCTTCGGGGTTTACGCCAAAACCATGATTTTGGGTGGTTATCTCGCAACGGCTGCTGGTAAGGTTTTTTACAGGATGGTTTAACCCCCTGTGCCCATGGTGCATTTTAAAAGTAGGAATATCGTTTGCCAGCGCCAGTAACTGGTGGCCAAGGCAAATGCCAAACAAGGGCTTATCTTCCTTTAATAATTCTTTTACCGTTTTCACTGCATAAGGCATGGCGGCCGGGTCGCCAGGGCCATTGGAAATAAAATAACCATTGGGCTTAAATGCCTTTATTTCTTCCACAGGCGTTTTAGCCGGGAACACTTTTAAAAATGCCCCGCGTTCAGCCAGTGAAGTGAGGATGTTTTGCTTTACGCCATAGTCAACCACGGCAATTTTTAAAGCTGCATTTTCGTCTCCAATTGCGTACGTTTCTTTTGTGCTTACAATACTGGCCAGTTCAAGGCCATCCATGTCAGGCACTTTATCCAGCTCGGCCTTTAAAGCTTCTTTATCTGTAATTTCAGAGGAAATAATGCAGTTCATAGCGCCGCTGTGGCGAATGTGCGCTACCAGTGAGCGGGTATCAATGCCTTCAATGGCAACAATATCATTCTTTTTAAGGTATTCATCTAAGCTGCCGGTGGCTTTATACCTTGAAAATTTATCTTCCAGGTTGCGGCCGATTAATGCGCGGATCTTTACGCTTTTGCTTTCCTGGTCAAAAGGATTGATGCCATAATTGCCAATGTGCACATTGTTCATTATCAGCACCTGGCCATAATAGCTGGGGTCGGTAAAAACTTCCTGGTAACCCGTCATGCCGGTATTAAAACATATTTCGCCGGTGGCGGTGCCAATTTTGCCAAATGCTTTGCCCTGAAGAAAAGTGCCGTCTTGTAAAAGAAGAAATGCAGGTTGTAGTGAATCAGACATTTTTTTTGAAAGTATTTTTTCAAAATGCAAAAGAAAGGCTTGATTTTGAAATGTAATGATAAATTTTTCAAAGTGTGATTAACATATTGCGGTCAGGCCGCTGCGGCCTGACCGCAATAAAAAATTTATTAGCCACAGATGCACGGATTTTTATCTGTACATCTGTGGCATACAATAAATGTCAGCGATATTTTTTTATCAGAATAATTTTCACAGGGCAACTACTGTATCATTTCTTCATATAAAATATTTTCAACAGCTTTTAATGCGGGGTTGAAGCCTGTATCGTACACCACATTGCAACCATTGGTAATAGCCACTATGCCAAACTTTTTTTTGGGATTGAAAAACATGATGCTGTACAGGCCATAGGCCGAGCCGGTATGGCCTTTCATAAGCTCGCCGGGAATAAGCGTATTATCCGCCGTCATTATTGCCAAACCATAACCGCCTTCGCCATCGGAAACCGGTGCCTGCATGGTTTTGGCGCTTTTCTTAGAAATAATCCTTATACCTTTATACTTGCCATAATAGGCATGCATGGTCATATATTTTGCAAGATCAGTGGCAGAAATTTTCATGCCGCCGGTTGGTGAAAAAACCGGCGTGCTATACCCCATCATATAATTATTTATCTCTGCTGTTCTTGGGTTGTATGCGCCATCGGCAACGGTAAATTGTTGCGTGGCTGAATCGTATTCATACAAAGTGGTAAACTTAGAAGAATCCAGTGCGCCTACTTCGTAACCGCCGTATAAACCCAGCTTATCAAGAATGTGTGCCTTAATATATTTATCAAAACGTTCGCCTGAAATTTTTTCTATGATAGTGCCAACCATGTTATAGTTAAGATTGCAATACTGATAACCTTTGCCGGGTGCATAATCATTATAACATTTGGCCCAGTTGGCAGTTTTATTTGGGTTGATGGAATCGAGCGTGAAATATCCCTGCGAATCATTCAGGCTTGAAGTGTGAGACATCAGCATTTTCAAAGTGATAACCTTGCCAGGAAATTTTGGGTTACGAACAGTGAAGCCGATCAGCTTGCTTACATCATCATTCAACGATAATTTCTTTTGTTCCGTTAACTGCATGATGGCTGTTGCAGAAAATGATTTGGAAATGGAAGCTATCCTGAAAATATCACTATCGCTTAGCGGCGTGCTGGAACTAACATTTTTTAAACCGAATGAATGCGTGTAAATAATGTTGCCTTTCTTAACAACAGCAACGGAAAGGCCAATCATTTTATAGGCATTCATTATGCTGTCAATACGTGTTTCTGCGTTGTTTTGAGCGAAAGAAGTTGTACTTGTAATAATCAGTAAAAATGTGAATAGCTGTTTTATAATTTTCATGCTGCCGTATTGTTGTTCCAAGAATAAAATAAACAACAAATATAAATTATCGCGGGTTCGTTGTGCGCAGCCCATGGCAGACGCATTAAAATTCTTATGAAGAGCCATCTGCTCGATTCAATTTTGTAAAGCCGTGCTTTAGCACGGTTATAGATGAGTTTGCATAGAAATAAGTGCCATCGGCACGGTGCATAATGTAACGAGCTGATGGCTCTCAACAACATTTTGATGGTTTCAAACGGGTT